>NZ_LXYF01000035.1:0-80048 GCF_002894065.1 Sphingobium sp. SA916 | reverse complement strand
CTCCACGGCAAACATCCCCGGCCGCTCCAAAAAGAGCAACCTTACCAATGGCTGGTTTTTACTCCGCCGCGCTCAGCAATTTGCCGGCGCTCCATTGGCCTGGTTTGTCACCGCCGTGCACAGCACACAGCTCCCGCCGCGGGCGTCAGCGAATAACGGGCTGTGCACAAAAAAACATCGTGCCAACCGACTTCGTGTGCGGAGCGGGACCTGCAATTTCGAGCAATTCGCGCGGGCGGCCACAATGAGGCGCGCCGTATCACTGGAGCACGTTATCATGGCAATTGATCGGAAGCATGTAGGGGTCGTATCTGAGCCCTGCGTAGCCTATGTCGAGCGGGGACAGCTTTGCTTTTTCGCAAAGGCAACTGGTGAGACTAATCCGATTTACTTTGACGATGATGCCGCGCGCGCTGCCGGGCATCGGGCTATTCCCGCGCCGCCAACTTTCCTCCTGTCGCTCTGGCGAGGCGCGCCAGCTAAGCGGGGAAACTTGTTCGACGCAGAGAACGGCATTGGCGTGGACATTACGCGCGTCCTCCACGGCGAACAGTCGTTCGCCTACTTTGGCCAGATCTACGCCGGCGATCGCGTGACGCTTACGACACAAACCAGCGATATTTACACCAAGAAAGGTGGTGCGTTGGAGTTCATCGTTCAGGAAACAAGCGCAGTGAACGACAGCGGCGAACTTCTCGTAACCATGCGCCAAGTCGCAGTGGTGATCCATGACTGAAGGTGCACTCCCCAACGTTTCAATGTGGAAGGTCGGCGACCAGCTGCCGCAGCATGTTCAAGGTCCGATCGATCGGACGACACTGGCGTTGTTCGCCGGCGCATCCAACGACCATAATCCGGTACATATCGATAGCGACGTTGCCAAGGAAACCGGCAGGGACGATGTGTTCGCGCATGGCATGTTGTCTATGGCGTATCTAGCGCAGTTGCTGACTCGATGGGTACCGCAGTCCCGCCTCTTGCGGTGGAGCGTCCGGTTCACGGCGATCACTCCGCTACACGCGACTGTTCGTGCATCAGGCACGGTCACGGAGATTTTGGAAGAGAACGGCCGTCGGGTCGCCCAGATAGCGGTTAATACCATGACGGACGGCGGCACTTTGACGCTAGAAGGGCTAGCGTTCGTGCTGATGGACTAGACAAACAAAAACAGGCCGGGATTGAAGATCGACTGTCTTAGTAAGCACTGCCAGCGCAAGATCGCGCTCGACAATGGTGCGAGGTTCTGGTGTGCCGCTAGCTAGCTAAGGCGCTTCGATCAATAACTCTATTGGCTTCAGTATGGCGATATAAAGTAGGAGTTTGGCCAGCGTCGCGGGAAAACGAATGCGAACCCCGGCTTCTTCGTAGCGACCGTGTGCGATGGCGGCGCATAACCTGCCTGTCGCTTACCGACGCGGTTGTTCGCGCCCTCAGATCTGCGACGAGTACGGATGCGCTCGCGACGATGATGGATGTCGTCTCGCGCGAGATGGGCTTTCGCTACTTTGCGCTAGCGCATCACGACAATTCGAGCGGCGGCGCAGCCAAGCTCGTTCGTCTGTTTCAATATCCCGCCGCGGTCACCGATCGCCTGGTCGAACAGGGGCTATATCGTCGCGATCCAGTGGTGCGCGCATGTCTACATGCTGATACCGCGTTTCTCTGGTCAGACCTGTCAGACATGGTGACGCTCGATCGCCGGGACCGCGAGACCTTGGCTTCCGGTGCTCGGGAGGGTTTGAACGAGGGGATCACCGTTCCATTTGTACATCTCGGCGACGCGGTAGGATCCTGCACGTTTGCGGGTACGAAACGGCCTGACCGTTCCAGCATCTATCTTGGCGCGGCTCAAATGATTGGCGTTTTCGCCTTTCAGGCCGCGCGGCGGTTAGTCGGCGCTGCGACACCGATCCCGCGTTCACCGCGACTTCACCCGCGCCCACGTGATTGCGTCGTGCTTGCCGGTCGGGGTCTTTCCAACAAGGAGATCGCCAGGGCACTCGCGCTCACGCCTCGCACCGTCGACGGCACCCCCGCCGTCGCCATCGCCTCCAGCGCCGCATCGACTTCCTTCTCGAACTCAAGAAGCTGGTTGCGTGGAGACTTTGCGATCGCGAAATCCTTGCGTCGTTGCGGCTCTTGGCACGATGCCGGCAGCTCCGGCCATGATCAAGCGCGCAACGCCTTGTCCATCCCCGTCCAGTCTTTTCCACGAGGTGAAGGTATGCTAGTGATGCCTTTGGCGACTTCGCCAGTCTATGATTTGACTGCGAAATCAACCGCTTAGCTGCCCAGCGATCAAGCTCTTCTGCCGATCGTCCAGTAGCGTCCACGCAGGTTTAGCAGCGTCCAGAAATTGAGTGGTTCGAACGGCCTAGCCCGGTCCAATGATGACCTTCTGAGCACCAAATGCCGCCTTCTGGCGCACGACATTATCGATCTCGCTCACGGGCGGCCCAATATATCGCGCAGAAGGTCATGCATCCATGCCGGGAGAGTGTGCATGCCGCGGTGCAGATCCTCAACGATGGCGGCGCCATGATCGGGATGGCCGAAGACGATGCGCAGCTGGGCGCGGATGCGTTCGCCATCTTGCGGCACGACGTCCTGCAGCCAGTGCAGCGCTTGCACCACGCGCATTGCCGGTCGTCCAACCCAATAAAGCTTGCTGGGAGCGGTTTTCCTGAACACGATGACGAGATTGCCCAGTTTTAATGATTTGAGGCGCGCGTCAGTCGATGGAGTGCCTGATCGACGGCATGACGTGCCCCGAGATCGAGAAAATCGACCGGCGTCCAAGCGCCGAATGGCGCGGCTTGTTCCATCCGATCAAGTATTTGCTCTTTCGGACCGGTCTGCCTCGAAGCATTGAAATTCATGCTCGGAATATACCGGTGGTATAATGCGAGTGCATATTTCGAAGCGCTATGACCGGCTTCGGCAATCACGCTTTCGGAAGCCGGGCGACAGTTTCCCCCCTCAGTTCGCGGTCCAGCAATTGCGCCAGGAACTCCGTGAAGGGGCGAATGTCCTGCCGACCGCTGGCCTCTTCAAGCGCCGCCATGTAATCGGCACGCTGCTCGACTGGCACGACCGTCCACGGATAGCCGCCGGCCGCGAGCATGACGTTCATCAGGAAGCGGCCGGTTCTTCCATTCCCGTCCATATAGGGATGGATGTAGACGAAGATGAAGTGGCCGAGGACGACGCGGACCGCAGGCTCGGTTTCCTCGCTTAGCAATTCGAAGAACACCGGCATCGCATCGCGGACAGCATCGCAGTTGAGCGGTACATGCATCGAGCCGCGCAGATAGACCTGACCGTTGCGGTATCCGGCGAGATCGCTCGCGCTGATCAATCCTGCGGTAACACTCGGCGTGAACATCTCGCGATACCAGTCGCCGTGCTCCTCGTCGGCGACGAGGCCAGGATTCTCGCCGGCCAGGACGCGATTCAGGCTTTTGAGAACAGCTTGATAGGCGAGCCAGTAGCCGCGTGCAGCCAGTCCATCCTTATATTCGCGATCCTGCTCGTCGGCTTCCGGATTCCACGTGCCGCTGCGGACGCGCTCGATCAGTTCCGGGCTGACGCGATAGCCCTCGATCGATAGCGAATGGTAGGCGTCGGTGACGTAGCTGTCCTGCACGCGCTTGAGATAGGCGCCGATATCGGCGGGGCGGCCCGGCGGCGGTGGGAATCGCTCAAGGACTGCTCCGCGCATCTTCTGCCATATCAGGCGGATCCGGCCCGCATAGGGGGAGCGCTCACGCGCCGGCAGGAGAGTCTCGAGCTTTGTCGCGAACGGATCCTGCTCGCGCACGGTATAGCCTGCCGACCGCATCGCCTTCAAAATGTCGTCGGCAATGCGTTCGCGCCCGATGTTGCGGAAGGCGCCGGCCAGACGGCCGGCGATCGCGCTGTGGCCTCCTTGGAGCAATCGTCCCAGCAATTCGGACGCGTCCCGCACGGTCGCCAAGGCTGCTCGGGCGTCGATCGCATTGTTTTCGTAGAGACCGGGTGCACTCGCAATGAGGGCAGCGGGAATCGAGAAGAGGCGCAACCCGTCCTGTGCCGCGGCATCCTCCGGCGTCGGGATCGCCGCACGGACGTCGAATAAGGAAGTGCCCAAGGGCAGTGCCGTCGGCTTGTTGCCGCCTTTCGGCGTGCGCACGAGGAGCTGCTTTGGAACCGTGCGATTCCCCGTTTGCAGAGCGATCGAAAGTTCGGGAGAGAGGGACCAGTCTTCACCGAAGCGTTCGTTCAGGTAGGCGCTGCAGAAGCCCCAATAGGAGGTATACCAGGCCGTGCTTTCGCCAGTACCCGCATCAGGCCTTGCGGGGATATACCAGCCCTTCATGACTTCCTGCAGGAAGCCGTGTTTCATGAGCAGCTCGCGCTGGGGCCGACTGAGATCGTCGCTGCGGATGGCGACGAGGTTGCGGTCCTGAAGCGTGCGGAGCGTATCGAGCGCGTCTGCGAGCTTTTGCTGGGGAGTGGCCACGGCGTTCACCCTCGATGGTGCGCAACCATTAGGTTTTGGCGTCGCGCGATTATTAGGTTTTTGTGCTGTGCTACTTTTAGGTTATTATGTCGAGCGAAAATTAGGTTTTTGTGTTGGATGGTCGGAATCCCGCTATACGAGGCATCCCGTCGAAGCGACCCAGGTACGCGCTCAACCGTCCGAAATTTGTAGACGTATTTCGGACAAAGCTCCAACCAGCCCAATGCCCAGAGGACTCGAACCGCCCCCATCCATTCACGTCCAGCCTTTTCCACGAATCCAGATCGTGCTATTAGTGCCTTTGGCGAGTTCGCAAGTCTATGATTTGATTGCGAAATCAACCGCTTAGTTGCCCAGCGATCAAGCTCTTCTGGCACCATTTGTTCTTCCGGGGGCGTCCCAGAAACGGCTGAAATATGTTGTTTCTTGAGCTATAACCGTCCGGTGAAATCCGGGCAGATACGGCACCAATTGGGCACGAGGGGTGGTATATCCGAGGGTATCGTTTTACGTCCTTTGCAAGGACGATACCCCCGGTGAGCACCCTGTTCGCGACCAACTAGCCAACGCCAAACCGCAGGCCAAGACTTAAGCTGTCGGGTGGCGGCGGTCTCTATCTTCTCGTGCGGACCAACGGCGCGAAGTTTTGGCACCTCAATTATCGCTATCTCGCAAAGGGTCGGACGCTCGCTTTCGGGGCATGGTCGAGATCGCATTGAGCAAGATCCGCTGGCTGCTGGACAAGGCCTATCCCAAGATCGGCAACAGGCCCGTCGCCAAAATCACGGCGCAGGAGGTCGTGGCCGTCCTGCGCTCCATCGATGCAACGAGCCGCTACGAAAGCGCGTCCTATGCGGACCCTCCTTGGGCGCATCTTCCGCTACGCCGTCGCGACCATGGTTCCTGAATATCGAAAGTGCCTATGCTTCACGCTGGAGACGGTGCAGATGAGCCTCCTTCTCTCCGGTCATGACCGCGGTTTCCACTGGTCCGGCGCTGTAGGCGTAACATCGTCCGAGCATCTCCGGATTGTCGCGGGCAGGGCGACCGGCAGCTTGTGAGGGGCGGTAGCGCCGACCGATGGCTATGAGCCAGGTACGCGCCAGGATGGTGACGGCTTCAAGTTGATCCTGCTCGAAAACCAGACTGGCCCATGCGGCAAAGCCTGTTCCCAATGGCCTTCCCCGAAGCTCCAGCGGCTCTAGGATCGCGCCCTGCCGGACGAGCCAGCGACAGACCAGCCGACCATTTCGCCAGATCGTCATGGGGACAGGCAATTCGACTTCGTCAGGGACCTCCGCTTCATAGAGTGTCTCCGTCGATGGTCTTTGAGCATGGCCAATGGCCATGACCGCCAGGTCCAGAAGGTGGGTGCAATGATGGCGTGCAATCCCCCCGGCGTAAAAGTCGCGGGTTGGCGTGCTGATCGGCAGGCCCACCAAGGACTGAAGCTGGTGGACTGCGGCAGGGCATGCCGTGGTGGGAATGCGGACGCTTTCGCCGGTAATGGCGGTCACGATCGAGCAGTCGTGCACGATGGAACAGCGCATCTCGTGAAAATTGTCGAGGAGATGCGCGTCGACCCGATGGGATTGCGCGCGCAGGGATACACGGCGAATGGTGGCGCCGGTCCCGTAATCGGGATTGAGTGGAAAGTTGAGTTGCTTAGGTCTCATGACAAGGGCGCGAACCTGCCGACATGGTTGCGACGTTCATGCGGCTTGCGGCGCGCTTTGTCCATCGCCCTGGGTTACATGAAACGCGGCGGTCGCTTCGCCAGGAAGGCGGCGACTCCTTCCCGCCCCTCCGCCGCACCGGCCGATTCGGCAATCGAGGCGGCTTCGCGCTCCAGCTGGGCGGAAAGGTCGGCGGTTGCGGATTCCATCAACAAGGCGCGACATCTGGCGAGTGCGCGGATCGGCCCCTGCGCGAGCGCCGACGCGACGGTCGACGCCTCCGCGCGGAGCGCATCGTCGGTGACCACGCGCGTCACAAGGCCGAACTGCGCCGCTTCATCCGCCCTGATCCGTCGATTGGTGAACAGCATCTCCTGCGCCCACCGCATCCCGATCAGGCGCGGCAACCACCATGATGCGCCGCCATCCGGCGTCAGCCCGACGGCGCTGTAGGCCGAAGTGAAATGCGCGGAGGCGGCTGCGAGCGCAATATCTCCCAATATCGCAAGGCTGAGCCCCGCCCCGGCCGCGGGGCCGTTGATTGCGGTGACCAGAGGCTTTTCCATCGTGGCAAGCCGATGAATGCCGGCATGGAAACTGTGCGCGAGGGCACCGACCGCCGCTTCGGCATCTTCCCCGGTCGCGGAGAAGGCATCGATGTCGCCGCCGACGCAGAAGAATTTGCCGCTTCCGGTCAGGACGACGCAGCGTATGGCCCGGTCCGCCGCGCAGTGCTCCGCCAGTTCATGCAGGCGGAATGCGAATTCAGGATCGACGGCGTTGCGCTTTTCGGGGCGCGCCAGCGTCAGCCAGGCGACGCCGTCCTCGATGTCGAGCGTGATGGCCGGGCTGTTCATCGGGCGCCGGCCCTTTCCGCCTGCCGCCACGCCAGACGCATGAGTTCCGGCAGCACCGCGACGCGCTCGCGCGCCTGCGCGGAGGATGCGTTGCCGCGGATGACCCGGCCCTTGATGCCATGGAAGATGGCGGCGAGGCGAAAGAAGTTGAAGGCGATATAGAAGTCGTAGCCCGGCATGTCCGCCAACCCCCGGCGCCTGCAATAGGCGGCGAGATAGGCCTCTTCATCGGCTATGCCGAGCGCGGCGGGGTCGCTCCCGCCCAGGCCGGCGACGATATGCGGCGGCATCCGATACATCATCGCGTGATAGGCGAAGTCGGCGCCCGGATGGCCGAGCGTCGAAAGCTCCCAGTCGAGCACGGCCAGCACGCGCGGCTGCGTCGGGTGGAAGATCAGATTGTCGATGCGGAAATCGCCATGGACGATGCTCGTTTCCTCGCCCGGCGGGATGTGGGCGGGGAGCCATTCCACCAACCTGTCCATATAGGGATCGCGGCCCGCCTCCGCGTCCTCAAGATATTGGCGGGACCAGCGCGCGATCTGCCGTTCGAAATAGTTTCCGGGTCGGCCATAGTCCGCAAGGCCGGCGGCCACATGATCGATGCTGTGGAGGTCGGCGATCGTGGCGTTCATCGCATCGAAGAGCGCGGCTCTTTCTGCGGGGGACACATCGGGGATCGCGGCATCCCAGAAGATGCGGCCCTCCACCATGTCCATGACGTAAAAGATCGTGCCGATGACCGCGGGGTCGGTGCACAGGCCATGGACGGCGGCGACCGGTAATCCTGCCCCGGAGAGGCCGGCGAGCACTCTCGCCTCCCGGTCCAGCGCATGGGCACCCTTGAGCAGGGGGCCGGGCGGTTGCTTGCGCAGGACGTAGCTCTTGCCCGGCGTGATCAGCTTGTAGGTCGGATTGGACTGCCCGCCCTTGAACTGCTCGACCCTGAGCGGCCCGCCATAATCGGCGACATTGGCGCGCATCCAGGCGTCCAGCGCTCCCATATCCAGCTCATAGCCGGGGCGGACGGCGGCAGTGCCGCTATTGTCTTCGACCAGGGCATTCATCGTGCATCGCCTTCCCTTGAAATGGGCGGGGGCAGCCATTGGCCGTTCAGCATGTCTGGCTTCGGTCCGTAGGCGCGGATCACCACGAAAAATGGGCCCGCCGGTGCGGGAAGCCAGTTTCCATCGGATGATGCGGCATGCTGGATGCGGATTTCGATGGAACCGTCCTTCTGCACCTTCAGGCCCTTTGTCCGGTCGCTCACCAGATAGCGGCGCAGCGGATTGGGATGAAGGGCGAAGGTCTTCGCGTCGTAGAGGGTGACGGACCAGAAGCTGTTGACGGGCGGAGGCCTTTGCAGCCGCAGCATGTAGCGTGACGACGCGCCGTCCAGCGCCGATCCATCGCCGCCTGCGAAGGTGGTGTAGGACGCATTTTCCTCCCGCACATTCGCGCCGAGGCCGGCCATGTTGATGACGGACCGGCGCAGATAATTGAAACCGTAAACGCCCTTGTTGACCTTCATCCAGCCCGTGCCGGTGGGTTCGCCCAATTGCGACTTGGTGCGTGTGAGCATGTCCAGCGCCTCCGCATAACCGCTTTCGATCGCGGCTCGCATGGCCGGGGTCAGCCTGTCAGGGTTGAACGGGCGGTCGCCCGCTATGCCGAGCGGCCGGAATCGCGACACAAGCGCCTCCTCGCCCGGCTGCCAGCCATTGGCCCGAAGCAGATAGTCGAGCGCCCGGAAATAGCCGATGGCGCCAGAGGCGGGTGGTGGTGGCGATGTGTCGCCATCAGAGTCCGCCGTCCCTTCGCCTTCCGGAGCGATGATCCGGACCGCATCCTGAAAGGCACGCGCAGTCCGGACTTCGGCGTCGGACTGGGCGAAGGCGCGCATCAGGATCCATAGCTGGGTCGTGGCGGCTGGATAGACCGTGACCCCGGCGGGCGGGATGCCGCGCCAGCCGCGCGGCACCAGCAGGAAGCGGCCGCCTTTGACGCCTATCGTGCGATTGCTGAGATTGCTGGGATTGCCGAAAATGTCGAAGATGTTGAGCGTGAAATATTTGAGCTGCGTGGCCGGGATGTCGATTTCGACCGGCCCCTTGCTCAGGTCGATCCAGGCCGTGGAGTAAAGCGTGTCCGTATTGGGCACCTTGAAGGTGGCATAGTCCGGTCCCGCCAGGTTCCTCTCATGCGCGAAGCGGTTGAATCCGGTATAGCTGCTGGAACTCCGGTCGAACACCTGCCGATAGAGTTGCTCATAATGCAGATAGGCAGCCATGCCATAGACGGTCGCGTCGAATGCGACGGTCCGGAGCAGGGTGGCGCGGTCCTTCTCGTCCCTGGGCAGCAGGTCCTCGCCATATCCGGCTTGCGAAGTGGGCGCTTCCGGCGCGGCGAAGTTTGCTGGCTCGGCATGCCCAACGGTCGACATAAGGATCGGCAGGAGGACCAGCATCGGCCGCATGGCCGGCATCCATCGGCCAGCGTTCATCCCTGCGCTGCCTTCCAGTCGCGCTTGATCTTCTTGGCCAGGCTCCACTTATGGACCTCGGTCGGGCCGTCGTAGATGCGGAAGGCGCGGATTTCCCGGAACGCCTGCTCGACGATGGTGTCGCCGGACACTCCTGTCCCGCCCATCACCTGAACGCAGCGGTCGGCGACGCGGAACAGCGCGTCCGACACCGCGACCTTCGCCATGGAGCTTTCCGCCGTGCCGAGCGAACCCGTGTCGAGGACCCCCGCGCACCAGTCGATCATGCGTTCGGCCTGCTTCAGGTCGATCAGATTGTCCGCGAGCATGAAGCCCACGCCCTCATGGTCGACCAGCGGCTTGCCGAAGGCGTGGCGGCGGCAGGCATAGTCGGTGGCGATTTCCTGCGCGCGCGTCGCGAGGCCGAGCCAGCGCATGCAGTGGGACAGGCGGGCAGGGCTGAGGCGTATCTGCGCATAGGCGAAGCCTTCTCCGCTCGCGCCCAGCATCTGGTCCGCCGGAACGCGCAGATCGACGATGTCGACTTCCGCATGCCCGCCGGGCATCGAACTGTCGATCGTGTCGATCACGCGCACCGTCCGGATCGCCGGGTCGGGCAGGTCGACAAGGAACATGCAGGCGCCCTCATCCGACCGGGCCATGACGATGCCCACGCGCGCCCCTTCCGCCCCGGTGATGAACTTCTTGCGGCCGTTGATGACCCAATGATTGCCGTCGAGCCGGCAGGTCGTCTGCATCATCGACGGATCCGACCCCGCGCCGCCGGTTTCGGCAGGCTCGGTCATGAAGAAGGCGGAGCGCGCCTCGCCCCTCACCAGGGGGGCGAGAAATCGCGTCTTCTGTTCGGCGCTGCCGACCTTTCCGAGCAGATACATATTGCCTTCGTCAGGCGCGGCGGTGTTGCAGGCGAGGGGGCCGAGCGGCGACAGGCCCGACCTGATGAGGACGATGGCCGTTTCCCGCTGCGTCAGATGCGATCCGTCAGGCAGGATATGCGGGGTAAGCACGCCTGCTTCGCGTGCTTTTGCGCGCAGCTCCGCGACGAGCGCATCTTCCGGGCCATGGAAGCCGAGGCGACTGTCCTTTTCATAGGGAATGACCACGGTCCGGACGAAGGCTTCCACCTTCGAGGCGATGCTGTTCGCTCGCTCGGTCATTGCGCGGTGCTCCCCCCATCGATGACAAGTTCGGCGCCTGTCATGTAGCGGGACTCGTCGCTTGCCAGGAACAGGATTCCATCCGCTATCTCCTCCGCTTCCCCGATCCGGCCGAGCGGGACATCCGCCAGCAGGCTCCTGGCTGTTTCCGCATCGGCATAGGCAGGCGCGGTCAGCGGCGTCGCGATGTGACCGGGGTGAATGGAGTTCGCCCGCACGCCGTTGCCGGCGGCAGCGCATTCGAGGGCGGTCGCCTTGGTGAACATCCGGACACCCCCCTTCGCCGCGCTGTAGGAGCCGGTGCCCGCCCCGGCCACGATGCCCCGAATGGAGGACATGTTGACGATCGCGCCCCGGCCGGAGGCGGCGAGCAGCGGCATCATATATTTGGTGCCCAGGAAAACGCTGTCGAGATTGACGGCGATGATCGAGCGCCATTGCGCCAAGGTCGTGTCCGCAATCGACGCGAACTTGCCGAACCCGGCATTGTTCACGAGGATGTCGAGCGTGCCGAACCGTGTTCGTATCCGATCCGCCAGCGCGACCCATGCCTGTTCATCGGTGACGTCCATGACGGCGACCTCATGGCCGTCGCCCGGCAGGGACTTGGCCGCATCCGACAGGGCATCTCCATTGCGGTCCGCCAGGATGAGTGTCGCGCTCTCCGTCGCGAAGCGCCGTGCGGTGGCGAGCCCGATGCCCGAAGCGGCGCCGGTGATGAGCGCGATCCGCGCCTGAAGCCTGCTCACGATCTTTCCTCTTCTGCGTCAGCCTTGCCCTTGCTGAGCGAAATCAGGCTGTCGAATAGCGGATTTTCCCGCGCAAGGATCGATTGCGTCCGCTGCGCGATCACCGGATCGTAACGGGTCGTGGTAAAGACGTAGAACCGGTCATTCCGGATGCCGTCGAACGCCTGCGCGGCGACTTCCTCAGGCGATGGGGCATTCTGGAACAGATTGTCCGAAATCGACTGGAACTCGGCGGCTTCCGCCGGCTGCCCATCACTGGATCGCAGATGGGCAGGGCGGGATCGTTCGGCCTCGTAAATGCGGGTTGCGACCAGGCCGGGACACAGCATCGTGACGCCGATCGGGGCGTTCCGTTCACGCAGGCCGGCATAGAGCGCTTCGGTGATGCGGACGACGGCATGTTTGGACGCGCCATAGACGGCGGAGCCTTCGCCGCTCACGAAGCCGGCCACGGACGCGGTGTTGAGAATATGTCCCGGCCGTCCCTCGGCCAGCATCCGGGGCACGAAGCTGCGGATGCCGTTGACCACGCCCTCCATGTTGACCCCGAAGGCCCAGCGCCAGTCCTCCAGCCCATATTCCCAGACAAGCCGGTGGCGGCCGCCGGGGACGACGCCGGCATTGTTGCACAGCAGGGATACCTCGCCGAAGCGCGACCATGCGAGGTCGGCCAGAGCCTGTACCGCCTCCGGATCGGCCACGTCGGTTCTGTGGAGCGCGATGGCCGCGCTGTCGATGGTGCCGGCCACTGCTTCAAGGTCGGCAAGATTGATGTCGGCGAGGACCAGCTTCATCCCCTCCCGCGCGGCAAGATGCGCGAGCGCCGCGCCGATGCCGCTGCCGGCCCCCGTAATGACTGCCGTCCTGCCCTTGAAGTCCCTCATCCGGGCATGCTCCTCTCGCATCGGCCGAACCGGGATCGGCCCTGTATAAGCGTGCGATGTAGTCGACCGTCCGGTCGGACGTCAACTCCTTATCAGAAGTTGACCCGGATCGCGAAGCGGCATAGCCATGTTCAACCGACCGGACGGTCCACGCATTATCGGAGAGACGATGACTGATCTTCTGCCCCCGCTCGCCAGCCTTGGCCGCCTGCGTCGCGACGCCCCGAAGACCGTCGCGGGATTTCGCCGCTGGCGCGCGATCATCGATACCGATGGCGCTGTCCCCGCCCGGATGAAGCGATTGTTCGTCGCCTGCGCCGCCACGATGAAGGGCTATCGGGAACTTGCGACGCGGGAACTGGCGGAAGCCCGCGCGGCCGGTCTCACCGAGGCGGAGGCCGGCGCGGCGATCGCAATCCTGGCAAGCGTGCGCGGCGAGGGGGCGTCGCTGCGCTTCCATGATCTTTTCCGGGAAATCTACCCCGAAGCCGTCGATCCCGATTGGCCCGACGACGACATGGCGGTGGAAGATGGCGCGGCGCAGGCCAATTTCCTTCAATATTTCGGCACCATGCCCCCTTCGCTGGGCAAGCTGTTCGAGGTCAAGCCCCTTGGCGCCGACGCCTATTATCTCATGCGCGAGGGGACTTTGTCGGGGACGGCGCTGGGGCCCGTCCATGCGGAACTGCTGCTCGTCACCGTCCTCGTCGCCGATTATAGTTCATGGGCGTCCGTTCACATGAAGGGCGCGCGCACCGCCGGCGCCAGCGAGGAAGCAGTGGCCGAAGCGGTGATCTGCGCCGTGCCGACCGCCGGCCTGTCCGCCTGGGTCATCGGCGCGACCGCGATGGATGCGTGAGGGTCGTCCGTCCTTAAAGACCGCTGACGAGGTGCCCGCCATCCACCGCGATGACCGCGCCCGTCATGTAGCGCGACTGATCGGAACATAGCAGCAGGAGCGGCCCGTCCAGATCCTGCATCTGGCCCAGTCGCTTCTGCGGGATGCGCGAGATGAGCCGCTGACCTGCGTCGGATGCGAAGAAGTCGCGGTTGAGGTCCGTCTCGATATAGCCGGGCGCGAGCGCGTTGACCCGGATGTCGAACGCCGCCCATTCCAGCGCAAGCGCCTTCGTCAACTGGATGAGGCCGGCCTTGCTGGCGGCATAGGCGGCCAGCCCCTTGGACACGCGTTCCCCCAGGATCGAGGCGACGTTGACGATCGTCCCGCCTTCGCCCCGCATCATGCGCGCCGCCTGCTGGGCCACGAGGAAGGCGCCGGTCAGATTGGGCTGGAGCACCTGCGACCATTCGGTCGCGCTGAGATCGAGCGCCGCACGCATGTGGGCTACGCCTGCATTGTTGACGAGGATGGAGAGAGGCGCCGCAAGGTCGCGCTCGATTTGCCGGAAGGCCGCCGCGACCGCGTCCGGATCGGTCACATCCATGGCGACGGGAATGCATGCGCCGCCTTGTCGCCCAATCTCACCGGAGAGCGCCGAGAGCGCGTCGACTCGGCGCGCCGCTATCACGACCGTCGCCCCTTCCCGCGCCAGCAGGCGAGCGAAATGCCGGCCCAAACCCGAACTCGCTCCGGTGACCAGCGCTGTCTTGCCCTCAACTTGCATCGTCCGCTCCCTCGCGCTTGCATTCTTTTCATCCAGCCGCCATCCCTAGGAGGAACCGACCAGACGGTCGACTTACCTTTGTGAGAGGTAGGACGCAGAACAGGGAACAGAGCCGGCGATGGCGCGAGAAGCAACAAAGAAACGGCAGACGACCGAGGCGCATGACGAGAAGCGCAACGAGATATTGAGGCATTGCGCGACGCTGTTCGACCGGGTGGGATATCACAAGGCGTCGATGCAGATGCTGGCGGATGAGGTGGGCCTCGGCAAGCCGACGCTCTACCATTATTTTCCCAGCAAGAACGCCATCCTCTTCGCGATGCACGACGCCCATATGAGCGCGCTTCTGGCGGGTCTCGACGAGGAAGGGGGGTCGGACGATCCGCTGGGCCGCCTGCGCGCGGCATGCATCGACATACTGCGGCAGATCGCGGAGCATCCGGGTTATGTCCGGGCGTTCATGGACCATTATGAAGATCTGGAAGGCAAGATGCGCGACCATATCCGGGCGCAGCGCAACGCCTATCTGCAGCGGGTGCGCGGCATCATCGAACAGGGGATCGCGAACGGCCATTTCCGCCCGTGCGACCCGGGACTCACCACCTTGGGCTTCCTCGGCATGTGCAACTGGGCCTATAAATGGTATCCTCCCCTGGCCAAGCGCAGACCGCCCAAGGACGTCGCCGACGCGATCTGCCAGCCCTTTTTCGAGGGGCTGAGCCTGAAGGGCCGCTGATCATGTCCGCTGCCGGCCACTCCTGCACGATGCCGTCCGCCGCCCTGATCGACGCGGTCCGCTTTTCGGAGCCGGGGGGCATAGGACCGGCGGCGGAGCGGCTGCGCGATGCGGTGATGGACCTTTGCGGGCTGCGCACGGCGGTCACGCATAATGTGGCCTCCCGCGAACCGATGCGCGACGGGAATGGCGCCGTGCTGGCAAGCGAGGTCTTTGGTTTTCGCGGTGAGGAGTCGCGCTGGTGGGAGGTGCCCCAGCTTGCCCTTTCCTCGCCCATCGTTCACGCCTGCCGGGTGGAGGCGGAGCCGTTCTGGTGCAACGCGCATGGCTTTTTCACCCGCCTGCCCAACCCGCTGCTCGACGTGATCGACCTGCACGATTTCCGCATCCGGGCCATGACGGCGGCCGCGATCGTGGTTCCGATCCACCTGCCGTTCGGGCAGATCGGCGCAGCCAGTTTCCTCTCGCCCGAGCCGGAGGCCAATGACCTGTCCGATGCCTATGCCTGCGCCGCGGACGCTCTGGCCGTGCTCGCGCGGGCCTTTGTCCAAAGCTATGTCAAGGTGACGGCGCGGGCGCGGCCCGGGTTGGGGAGCATATCCTTGACCAAGCGCGAGGTGGAATGCCTGCGCTGGGCGGCTGCCGGAAAGACGAACGAGGAAATCGGAATCATCCTGGGCCTGCAACGCACCACGGTGCGATTCCACATCCGATCGGCATCCGTGAAGCTGGACGCGGTCAACCGCGACCAGACGATGTTCAAGGCGGCGCAGCTCGGCTTTCTGGGCATGATAAACTAACCCCTGTCGCATTGGTCAGAAGCCGACCGAACGGTCGGGCGCTATGTCTTCGGAAGGAGACAAGAGATGCCCGACACCCTGCCTGTTCCGATAGCCGACGGCCTCATCTGCCCCGATACAGAAGGCATTGCGCTGTTTGCCTCCAGAGAGCGGGCAACCAATCGCCTGTGCTTTCCGGCGCGACCGGAAGACGACCCGCGCTACGAGCGCGTCCTGCTGCCGCGCACAGGCCGGCTCTGGTCGTGGACTGTCCAGCGCTTCCGCCCCAAGTCGCCGCCCTATGCCGGCCCGGAAGCGTTCGAGCCCTATGCCGTGGGCTATGTCGATCTGGATGGAGCGCTGATCGTCGAGGGGCGTCTGGTCGATGTGGCGTTCGATGATCTGGCAATTGGCATGGCGATGCGCGTCGTGCCGCTGCCTTTCGAGATGACGGACGGAACGCTGCGCACCAGCTTCGGCTTCGCGCCGGACAAGGGGGTTGGGGCATGAGCGAAGACGTCTTCATCATCGGCACGGGCATTCATCCCTTCGGCCGCACCCCTGGCCTTTCGGGCCTGCAGCAGGGCGTCTTCGCCGTCCGCCAGGCGCTCGAACGGGCGGGGCTGGCATGGCGCGATATCCAGTTCGCCTTCGGCGGATCGGATGCCGCCGGCAATGCCGACACGATGGTGTCGGAGCTGGGGCTTACCAGCATTCCCTTCATCAACGTCGCCAACGGATGCGCGACCGGTGGGTCGGCCATGTTCGGCGCCTACAGCACGATCAAGTCCGGCGAGTTCGATCTTGGCCTCGCGGTAGGTTTCGACAAGCACCCGCGCGGCTCCTTCTCGCCCCTGCCGGCGGACTGGGGATTGCCGGACTGGTATGGCGAGACGGGGCTGATGCTGACCACCCAATTCTTCGCCATGAAGATTCAGCGCTATATGAGCCTCCATGGCATCACCCCGCACATGCTGGGTGCGGTCGCCGAGAAGGCGTTCGCCAACGGCGTTCTCGCCGATCATGCCTGGCGGCGCGAAGCCGTGGACATCGACACCATCCTCCATTCGCAGATGGTCAGCGACCCGCTCACCAAATTCATGTTCTGCTCGCCGGGCGAAGGCGCGGTGGCGCTGCTGCTGGCGAGCGGCAGGAAAGCGCGCGAACTTGGCCTGCCGGCGGTGCGGTTGCGTGCCGCGGCGGTCCGCACCCGGCCCCCCGGTTCGTTCGAGGTCTTCTCTCCAGCGCTCGATCTGGAGCGTGGCGGTTCACCGACCAGCGTCGCGTCCCAAGCGGCTTATGAGATGGCAGGCGTTGGTCCGGAGGACATCGACATAGCACAGCTTCAGGACACGGAGGCGGGGGCCGAGATCATGCACATGGCGGAGAATGGCTTTTGCGCCGATGGCGAGCAGGCCGCATGGATCGCTGAGGGCCGCACGCGGATCGACGGCAGCCTGCCGGTCAACACAGATGGCGGGTGCCTTGCCTGCGGGGAGCCGATCGGCGCATCGGGGCTTCGCCAGATCTATGAGAATTATGTGCAGTTGATCGGGCAGGCGGGCGCACGACAGGCGCCGGGCAGGCTGCGCCTCGGTTACAGCCACGTTTATGGCGCACCGGGCGTCTCCGCCGTCGCCATCGTGGAGCGCTGACGCCATGGACCTGGCGCTTAGCCAAGAGCAGCATGCGTTCCGCGAGGAGGTGCGTGCTTTCCTCGCTGCGTCGCTTTCGCCCGCGCTTCGGCGCGGGGCCGCGCTGACATCCGGTGTCTTCGCCGAACCCGACATCGCACGCGAATGGCAGGCGATATTGGAAGCGAAGGGATGGCTCGTCTATCACTGGCCGGACCATGCGGGCGGACCCGGATGGACGCCGGTCCAGCGCTGGATTTTCGAGAAGGAATGTGCGGAGGCAGGCGCTCCTGTCCTTCCCGGCATGGGCCTGAAGCTGGTGGGGCCGGTGCTGTACACCTATGGCACCCCGGCGCAGAAGGATCATTATCTCCCGCGCCTGCGCACGGGCGAGCATATATGGGCGCAGGGGTTTTCGGAACCCGGCTCCGGCTCCGACCTTGCAAGCCTGCGCACCCGCGCCGTGCGCGACGGCGACCATTATGTCGTGTCGGGCCACAAGATCTGGACCACGCAGGCGCAATACGCAAACCGGCTGTTCGCCCTCGTCCGGACCGACGCGGACGTGAAGCCGCAGCAGGGCATCAGCTTCCTGCTGATCGACATGGCGCTGCCCGGCGTGACGGTCAAACCGATCCTCAGCGCATCGGGCGATCACGAACTGAACGAGGTCTTCCTCGATGAAGTACGGGTGCCGGTCTCGGACCGTGTCGGAGACGAGGGGCAAGGCTGGTCGATCGCCAAGTTCCTGCTGGAGAATGAGCGGGGCGGGTCCAGCTTCGCTCCGGCGATCCTGGCCGATCTTGCCCGGTTGCGGACATCGACAGGGCCGCTGACCGGCGAACTGGCGGATCGCGCTCTCCGGCTCCAACTGGAGGCGGAAGCGCTGGAGATGACAGAGCTTCGGACGCTGATCGAGATCGAGCATGGCGCCGCGCCAGACCCGCGCAGCCTGACCACCAAGCTGCTGGCGTCCGAAATCCGGCAGGGCGTTGAGGCGCTGGCGGTGGACGCCTTCGGCCTCGCCGGTCTTCAACTGCCGGTCGAACGCCCCTTCTACGGCGACGCCATGCCCGCTCCGGTCGGTTCGGCGCAAGCGCAGGTCGCGGCGGCCCGCTACCTCAACGCCCGCGCCTGGTCGATCTTCGGCGGCACCAGCGAAATACAGCTCACACTCATCGCGAAGGCCGCACTCGGCCTCTAGACACAAGAAGGATGCATCATGCCTGAAGCCTATATCGTTTCCGCCCGCCGCACCGCCGGTGGCCGCCGCAATGGCCGGCTTGCCGGGTGGCACCCCGCCGATCTCGGTGCTCTGGTGCTGGACGCGCTGGTCACCGACGCCGGTGTCGATCCCGCCGCGATCGACGATGTGATCATCGGCTGCGTCAGCCAGGTGGGCGAGCAGACCTTCGCCTTCGGCCGCAACATCGTGCTCGCCTCCAGCCTGCCCGACAGCGTGCCGGCGGTGACGATCGACCGGCAGTGCGGCTCGTCCCAGCAGGCGGTGCATTTCGCGGCGCAGGCGGTCATGTCGGGCCTTCAGGACATCGTGATCGCAGGGGGCGTCGAAAGCATGACGCGGGTGCCGATGGGCTCCCCCATTACGCTGGCCAAGGCGAGCGGCATCGGCGCCAACCCCTTCTCCGAGGCGATCCAGAAGCGCTATGGCGTGGAGATGTTCAGCCAGTTTCAGGGCGCGCAGATGATCGCCGACAAATATGGCTTCACCCGCGACGATCATGACCGGTTCGCGCTCGCCAGCCACCGGAAGGCGGCGGCGGCCATGGATGCGGGCGCCTTTGACAGGGAGATCGTGCCGGTGCCCATCGTCACGGCGGAAGGGGAGCAGGCGATCCACGACCGCGACGAAGGGGTCCGGGCCGATGCGTCGATGGAGTCGATCGGTTCGGTCAAGCTGCTGGGCGAGGGCGGCACGCTTTCGGCGGCGACCGCGAGCCAGATCTGCGACGGCGCGAGCGGCGTGCTCGTCGCGTCCGAAGCGGCCGTCAAGGCGCATGGCCTGACGCCCATCGCCCGCATCGTCAATCTGGCGGTCACGGCAGGCGATCCGGTCATCATGCTGGAAGAGCCGATCCCGGCGACGCGGCGGGTGCTCGACCGGGCCGGCATGACGATGAAGGACATCGACCTTTTCGAAGTAAATGAGGCCTTCGCGTCGATCCCCATGGCATGGATGAAGGCGCTCGACGCGGACCCGGCGAGGTTGAACGTCAACGGGGGCGCGATTGCGCTTGGCCATCCGCTCGGCGCGACCGGCACGAAGCTGATGGCGACGCTGATCCATGCGCTCAAGGCGCGGGGCCAGCGCTATGGTCTCCAGACCATGTGCGAAGGCGGCGGCATCGCCAACGCCTCGATCATCGAGGTGCTCTGAGCCATGAACCTCGCGCTCAGCGATGAGCAGGCGATGGTCCGCGACATGGTCCGCCGCTTTCTGGCTGACCGCTATGACGCGACGACCATGGCGAAAGGGCCGATGTCTCCCGACGACTGGCGCGCATTGGGGGAACTCGGTCTTTTCGCCCTGCTGGCGCCGGAGCAGGCAGGCGGCCTGGGCGGCGGCGCGGTGGAGGTGATGATCGTCTCCGAAGAGATGGGGCGCGCCCTTGCGATCACGCCGCTGGCCGAAGCCGTTCTGCTCTGCGGCCGGGCAATCGCTGGTGATCCTGTGGCCCGGCGCTGGGGCGACAGGCTGATGCAAGGGGAGGCTCTGCTCGCATTTGCGCCGGGAGGTGCGATGGCGGACGGCAGGCTCTGCGGATCGGCGGGCATCGTCCGGGACGGCATGGATGCCGACGCCTTTGTCGTGGAGACGGAAGCGGGCGCGCTTCTGCTGATCAATGGGCAGGACAGCGGCGTTCGCAGGATGCCGGTTCGTCTGGTCGACGGCAGCATGGCAGCCCATGTGCGATTCGATGCGGTGCATGCCGTGCCGCTCACGGTTCCGGGGAGCGCGTGGGCAGAGGCTCAAGCCCTGGCCGGCCTGTCGATCGTCGCCGAACTGGTCGGCGCGATGGCGACCTTGCTTGACCTGACCGTCGATTATGTCGGGCAGCGCCACCAGTTCGGCAAGCCGATCGCGAGCTTTCAGGTCGTGCAGCATCGCTGCGCCCGGATGTACACCTGGCTGGAGCAATCCCGATCTTTGCTTTTGAAATCGGCCCTGGTCGAGGAGGAAGAACGGGTCCGGGCCGTGACGGCAGCAAGGGCCTATATTGGCGACGCTGCCCTGAAACTCGCGGAGGAGGCGGTGCAGTTGCATGGCGGCATGGGTGTGACCGATGAACTTGCGGTCGGGCGTGGGCTGCGGCGCGTGCTGCTGCTGTCGCGCCTCCATGGCGGTGGAACCGCCGCCCGTGCCGCCCTGGCGGCCTGAAGGGATCGGCCATGGCGAAGAAGGGCAGGGTTGAGGGGAAGGTCGTCCTCGTGACCGGCGCGGCGCAGGGGCTGGGCAAGGCCGACGCCGAAGCGCTGGCGCGCGAGGGCGCGCGGGTGGTCGTCGCCGATGTCGACGAGGCGGAGGCGCAACGGGTCGTCGAGACGCTTCCGGCAGCGATGGCGCTCCGCCTGGACGTGACCAGCGAAGCGCAATGGCAGGCCGCGTTGACGAAGATCATGCAGGCCTATGGCCGGCTCGATGCGCTGGTCAACAATGCGGGCATTGCCGCCTTCGAAACGGTCGAGCAGTCTTCGCTGCAGGCATTCCGCCGCGTGATGGCCGTTTCGGCGGAAGGGACGTTTCTGGGATGCAAGACCTGCCTGCCGGCGCTGGCGGCCAGCGGGGCGGGATCGATCGTCAACATCACGTCCGTGGCCGCGATCCGGGGCAATCCGGCGGTGTTCGCCTATAGCGCGGCCAAGGGCGCCGTACTCTCCATGACGCGCAGCCTGATCGTGCATTGCCAGCAGCAGGACTATCCGGTTCGCGCCAATGTGGTTCTCCCCGGCTCGCACGATACGCAGATGGTTCGCGAGGCCTATCGCTTCGCCGCGCCCGGATTGCGCGAAGCCGCCCAAAGGCATGAGGGGCAGCCGGAGCATGTCGCCGACCTGGTCCTGTTCCTGGTGTCGGACGAGTCCGCCCGGCTGAACGGGGCGGAAATCGTGATCGACAATGGCCGGACGGTGGCGTGAGACTCACTGCCGTTTGAGATCGTCCGCGTAGAAGCGGGATGCCCAGGCGATGCTGCCGGCGCCCGCGAGCGAGAACAGCACCACAGCCGAAAGCGCGTAACGCAGCGATGTGTCGTGCATCCCATCCGCCGCCGCCAGATAATCGCTGAGGAACCCCGTCACCGCCGGCCCCAGACCGAGTCCGAACAGATTGAAGACCAGCAGGGTCACGGCCGACGTAAGTGCCCGGATGCGCGGCGGAACGACGGACTGTGGGACGCCTATGATCGGGCCATAATAGAAGAACATCAGCATGGTCGCGATAAAGCCGAACGCCAGCGACGCGGTCAGCGAAGGAATCAGGAACTGGACCAGCGCGGCGGGCACCATCAGGAGCATCGCGGCGGCGCTCACCCAGACGCGGCCCGCCGGATCGCGCGATCCCGCCGCATCCGACAGGCGGCCGCCCAGATAGATGCCGATGCCGCCGCCCAGCCCGTTCATCAGCGCCAGCCAGGAGGCGACGTCGGCAAGCGGCATGTGGTGGACGCGCATGTAGAAGGGCGCGGACCAGCTCATCATCGCATATTGGGCGAAGGCGTGAAGGGTCGTTCCGATCAGCATGTAACGATAGGTCCGCAACCGCCACAGGAAGCGCATGGCTTCACCGAGGGGCGGCGCTTTTTCCGTTCGGATCGAAGGGCCTGACCCCGTCCGCGCAGGCTCCCGCACGAGCAGCAGGACGATCGGCGCCAGCGCCAGCCCCGCGACGCCGATCACCCCGAAGGCAAGACGCCATCCCAGCGCCGAGGCGATCCAGCCGCCCGACGCATAGCCGAGCATGATCCCGGCCGGGAGCGCCAGTCCCCACAGGGCAAGCGCCGTCACCCGTTTTTCGGGCGGGTAGTAATCGGCGATGATGGAATGGGAAGCCGGCACGGAACCCGCTTCTCCCAGCGCGACGCCGATGCGGAATGCGACCAGAGAGCCAAAACCGGTCGCCAGGCCCGATAGCGCCGTCATGCCGCTCCAGGTGGCGAGCGAGGCGGCGATGATGTTGCGGCGATTGAAGCGATCCGCCAGACGCGCGATCGGAAGGGACAGCGTCGCGTAGAACAGCGCGAAGGCAAGGCCGGTCAGCAGTCCGAGCTGGCCGTCGCTTAGCCCCAGTTCGCGCTTGATCGGTTCCTGAAGCACCGACAGGACCGTGCGATCGATATAGTTGAACATCGAAACCAGGCCCAGCATGACCAGCATCGTACGGCGCAACCCGGCGGCGGAGGTCGTCGGCGGAGCGGTGAGTCCGATGGGAGGGCTGTTCATGCGTTTACCTCTTGAATGGCTCCGGGATTGAAGGGAGGCCGCTTTGGGCGAGCCTCCCCGGACTATCGAACTTCCCTTGCGGGCAGTCCGTTCGGCAATCCATCAGAACTTGAAACGGACCCCCGCCGTGAGCGTGCGCCCGGCGACGTTGTAGAGCGTGAACAGGGTCGGATAGAGAAGGCCCGGCGCGGCGGCTGCGGCGACCAGCGGCGGCTTGCGGTCGAACAGGTTCGTGGCCGTCACGAACAGTTCCGGCTCCCCGCGCACGTCGAACTTATAGGATGCCGTGGCGTCGGTGTAGAAGACCGGCTTGATCGCCGGGACCGCATAAAAGGACGTCGGATCGTTCTTGAGGTTGCCGATGGTCACCTTGCCGATCATAGATTCCTGCACGAACAGGGTGAGGCCCCCATTGGTGTAATTGGCGCTGAGCGTGCCCCTGAACTTGGGATAGGCATAGCCGGTCTGGCTGTTGACGCCATGGCCGGCATAATCGATCACCGGCGCGATGGAATTGGTCTGCGTCTTGTACCGGTCCAGATAGTTGGCGAAGGCGCGCAGGGTGAGTTCGCCATCGCCCAGCTTGGTCCGGTACGACATGGTGATGTCGAGGCCGCTGGTGCGCAGGAAGCTGATATTCTGCGTGATGAGGCTCACTGAGATCGGATAGTTGGCGGCCGACCGGTCGCTGAACGGCAGCGGCCTTTCGATAAGGGCGCAGGTCGGCGACGTGCCGTTCGACGTTTCACATTCGTTGACCACATCGTTCAGCCCTTGCGTGGCGATGGCGCCCTTGATCTTGAGGTCGTAATAATCGACCGAAACGTCGAAGCCGGGCAGGAAACTGGGGCTGAGGACCACGCCCGCCGCGAACGTGTCGCCGGTTTCGGGATCGAGGTCGGGGTTGCCGCCGCTGAATTGACGGATCGAACCCGGCTGGCCGGTGTGAGGGTCGTTGAAGTTCACCGGCGCGGTCTGAACGCCCGCGAACAGTTCGAACAGCGAGGGCGCGCGAATATCGCGCGAGCGCGTGACGCGGAACATCACGTCCTGGATCGGCTTGTAGACCGCCCCGACCTTCCAGGTCTTGACGCTTCCGCTGGTGCTGTAGTCGGTCAGGCGGAAAGCGCCGTTGAGGCTCAGCTCCTCGGCGAAGGGTTGGCCCTTGAATACCGGAACCTGCGCTTCGGCAAACACTTCCTTCACGTTCAGCTTGCCGAAGGCCGAGCCGACATTGGTGTTGTTGAAGCGGGTCATGCGATTGGCCGGAATGCCCCGCAGCCCGGTGAAGTCCACCGGCACGGCGGGATCGGAATTGGACGTCAGGTCCAGCTTCTGCTTGCGATATTGCCCGCCGATGGCGACCGTGACCGGGCCTGCCGGAAGCTCGAAAAGATCCCCGCGCGCCGACAGGACGAAGTCGTCGGTCGTGTTCATGGCGCGGTAACGGGATACGCCAAGGACGGTTTGCAGATCGGCGGACGTGGGCGTTCCCGCGCCGAAGACATTGAGCGGCGTGCACCCCGGATAGAGGCCGGGATTGGTCAGCGTGACGCGGCAGACGATCGAATTGTTCGGACCGCGAACCGCGTCCAGCGCCGCTGCCAGCTTGGGGATCTCGACCTGCGTCTGGGCGAATTTGGTGACGGACTTGCCATGGGTGTAGTCGGCGGTGACGTTCCATCCGCCAAGGTTCCATTCAAGGCCGCCGTTGATGAGATAGGCATTGGTCGCCTCCCGCGTCGGGATCGGCCCCTGCTCACCGATGAAGCGGAAGACGGTGAAGCTGTCATTCGGCCCCATTTGCGCCTGGACCGCCGGGTTCAGGAAGGCGTTGCCGCTGAAGAAGCGGAAGCCGAGTACGGACTGGGCCTGCGTATCGTAGCTGGTGACGCTGCGCGAGTAGCTGCCCTGGACATGCGCCGTCAGCCCGTCCGTCAGGTCGTAGGCCAGGCGGCCAAAGCCCTGTGTCGTCGTCAGCGGCGCGATCAACTGGTTGAAGCCGGGAATATAAAGGCCGTCGCCGCCCACATTGGTGCCCGGCGTACCAGTGGCGGTGCCGCGCTGGATGGGCCGCACCGCGCCGCCCGGCAGGAAGATGTTATTGGTGAGCGAGGGCACGGTGCTCGTCAGGATGATGCCGTTATTATAGTCGTTCGTCGTGAAACGCAGGTTCGGCAGGAAGATGAACGGGTTTGCCTCGCGGCCCGGTGCGGCGGTCGACCCGGGGACCGAACCCACGGCCGCATAGGCGTCGTCACCATAGATGCGCGCGCTGCGCTTGATGCCATCGCTGTGAAAACGCTCGACCGAGGCGAGGATATGGCCGCGATCGCCCGCAAAGCTGAGGCCCCCCGCAATGCCGATGCGATAGTTGCCGAGGTCGCCGCGGGTCGATACGCCGCGCTGCGTGACGCCCTTCACCCCCTCGAACTTCTTGTCGAGGACGAAGTTGACCGCGCCGCTGACGGCGTCGGAGCCGTAGACCGCCGATGCGCCGCCGGTCACGACGTCGACGCGCTGGATCAGCAGTTGCGGAATCGTGTTGACGTCCACCGCGCCCCGGAAGGTGGTGGGCGGCACGCGGATGCCGTCGAGCAGGATCAGCGCCCGCGTCGGACCGACGCCGCGCAGGTTGAGCAGATTGCCATGCTCGCCGCTATTGCCCTGCAACTGGCTGTTCGACTGCGGGCTGACCGAGTTGGCGAATTGCGGCAGCTTGTTGATCGCATCGGCGAGGTTGGTGGGGGTCGCCTTCTCCAGTTCCGTGGTGGGCGCGACGGTGACGGGCGTTGGCTGGTTGTAGCCGTCGCGCACGACGCGCGTTCCGGTAACGATGATGTCTCGCGTGGAAGGCGCGGCGGCATCCTCCGCCGACTGTGGTTCGGTCGTCGCCGTTTGCGCATGGGCCGGCACGATGATCCCGGCAAACGCGCATCCCGAAAGGAGCGCCAATCGGCCAATCTTGAACCTTGTCATCATCTCTCTCCCTCTGATTAGGGCCATTTTGTCTTTCGCCCTGAAATCTCGTTTCATCCTGTCAGAAGATCAGACTGCGCCGGCCTCCCGCGCCGCCAGCCAGGCGGCCTTGGCGAGTGGTTCGATCCGTGTGACGATGTCGGCGGCATTGCTTGCGGTCTGCACGCCGTCGCGCGCCCGGCCGGCGATGCCCTGCAGAATGGCGGCCACCCGGAACAGGTTGAAGGCGCGGTAGAAGGGATGCGTGGGATCGCCGCGAAGGCCGGTCCGCTCGCAATAGCGGCGGGCATAATCTTCGGCCGTGGGAATGCCGAGCGCGGCAAGATCGGCGCCGCGCAGGGTTCCGCGCACGTCCACGCCCTCCGGCCTGAACCACTCCATCATATGGTAGGTGAGGTCGCCGAGCGGATCGCCCAGGGTCGACAACTCCCAGTCTATGACGGCGGATACGCGCGGCTCGGTCGGATGGACCAGCAGGTTGTGGAAGGAATAGTCGCCATGGATGATCGTGGTGCGCTCTTCCGTGGGCGGGATCGCGCCGGGCAGCCAGTCTATCAGCCGGTCCATCTCCGGGATGTCGCGGGTGCGCGACGCATCATATTGCCGCGACCAGCGGGAAATCTGCCGCGCGAAATAATTGCCCGGCTTGCCATAGTCGGAGAGCCCGAGCGCCGCGAAGTCGACCAGATGCAGGCGGGCAAGCGTTTCATTGGCGGAGTCATAGATCGCGGCGCGCTCCGGACGGTCTAAGCCCGGCATGAGCGGGTCCCAGAAGCTGCGTCCCGGAACGTAGCGCATCACATAGAAGATGCTGCCGATGACATCCTCGTCCTCGCAAAGCAGCAGCGGTTCGGCGACGGGCAGGCCGGCTTCGTGCAGGGCCATGGTGATGCGATATTCGCGATCCACCGCATGGGCGGATTTCAGCAAAACGCCCGCCGGCTTGCGCCGCAGGACATAGCTTTGGTCCTGCGTCGACAGAAGGAAGGTCGGGTTGGACTGTCCGCCCTCGAACCGCTGGACGCGCATGGGTCCGGAAAAATCCCCGATCCGGCCCGTCAGATAAGCGGCAAGTCGGGCTTCGTCGAACGCACTGTTGACGGCGACATCGACCGTCGAGCCGATCGTCGCGGCAGGCTGCGCGGCGCTCACGACGCTGCGCCTTCCGCATATTTGGCGAGTTCCATCCGGGCGAGCTGGCGTTCATGAACCTCGTCGGGCCCATCGGTCAGCCGCACGATGCGGGTGTTCGCCCAAAGCTCCGCCAGGCCGAAATCGTCGCTGACGCCGCCGCCGCCATGCGCCTGGATCGCGTCGTCGACGATCTGCTGCGCCATTTTCGGCGCGGCGATCTTGATCATCGCGATTTCGGCGCGGGCGGCCTTGTTGCCGACCGTGTCCATCATATGCGCGGCCTTCAGGCACAGCAGGCGCGCCATCTCGATCTCGCAACGGGCGCGGGCGATCCGTTCCTCCCAGACCGAATGTTCGGCGATGACCTTGCCGAAGGCCCGTCGCGAAAGGATGCGCCGGCACATCTTTTCCAGCGCGACTTCCATCGTCGCGATGTTGCGCATCGTGTGGTGGATGCGCCCGGGACCAAGGCGGCCCTGCGCGATCTCGAAGCCGCAGCCTTCGCCCAGCAGCATATTCTCCGCCGGCACGCGCACATTCTCCAGCGCCACCTCGAAATGGCCATGCGGCGCATGATCGTAACCGAAGACGGGGAGGTGCCGCACAAGCGTCACGCCCGGCGTGTCGCGCGGCACCAGGATCATCGATTGCTGCCGGTAGGGCGCGGCATCCGGGTCGGTCTTGCCCATGACGATGAAGAAGTCGCAGCGCGGATGGCCCGCTCCCGACGACCACCATTTCCGGCCGTTGATGACATAGTCGCTTCCGTCGCGGCGAATGTCGGTCTGGATGTTCCGCGCGTCGGATGAAGCGACGGCCGGTTCGGTCATCAGGAAGGCGGACCGGGTCTTGCCGTCGCGCAGCGGCACCATGAAGCGCTGCTTCTGCTCGGCCGTGCCATAGCGATGCAGCACCTCGAAATTGCCGGTGTCCGGCGCCATGCAGTTGAACACCTCGCTGGCGAAGGAAATCCGGCCCATTAGTTCGGCGATCGGCGCATATTCGACATTGGTGAGGCCCACGCTGGTGAAAAATTCATCGTCATGCTCAGATGGCGGCATGAAGATGTTCCACAGCCCCGCCTCCCGCGCTTTGTCCTTGAGTTCGTCGAACACCGGCGGGATTTCGGTCCAGCGATCGATCGCGGCGGACTGCCTGTGATAGACCGGAACGGCAGGAACGATGTGCTCTTCCATGAACGCCCTTACGCGCTCCATCCATTCCCTGGATTTGGCCGACTGTTCGAAATCCACGCATCCGCTCCAATTACGCCGCCGGATTCGAGCCGGCCTGCTTCCGTTCTAATACTCACCCGACCGATCGGTCGAGTGATAACTAGTCGACCGACTGGTCGGCTGTCAAACTGGTCAGGGAAGAAATTTTTGGTTGACGCCCGACCAGTCGGTCGATCATCTGGACCGCAGGAGAGCAAGCGATGACGAATAGCCCAATCATGGATGTCGCCCTGTTGCAGGGCTATGCGCCGTACACGCTTGCAGGATATGATATTTTCCGATCCGTGATCGAGTCGGACGGCGCGGTGCCGGCTCGCCTGAAAGCGCTGTTCGCGGCGGTGGCTGCCGTCGATCGCCGCCATCTGACCCTTGCGCGCCGGGAACTGGAACGCGGCGTGAAGCTTGGCCTGACCTCGAAAGAGGCGACCGCAGGCCTTATCGTGCTGTCCAGCCTTCGCGGCGAGGCGGCGGCGCTCGATTTCGCGCAGATTATCGAGGGCAGTTTTGGCGACGCCCAGGCGCCGGAGCCGCAACCCCTGCCCATGGCGGCGGAGGGAGAGGCGGAGGCCAATTTCCGGGCTTATTGGGCGGGGAGCATCCCCGCGCCGCTCGGCGCGTTGATGCGCCTCGTGCCCCAGGCCGCTGACGCCTACTACCTCATGCGGCGAGGCAGCATCGACGCCAATCCGCTATCCGCCAAATATGGCGAACTGCTTCTGCTCGCCATATTGGCGGCGGGATACAGCCCCATGGCCGCGACCCATGTGCGCGGCGCGCGCAATGCAGGCGCGAGCGACGAGGAAATTGCCGAAGCGGTGCTCTGCGCCATTCCGTCGGCGGGGATCGCCGCCTGGATGGCCGTGGGCGGCATGCTTGCCCCGCCCGAAGAAGGCGGCATCGCCCGCTGAAAACGACCGATCTTTTCACATCTTTGCCAAGGAGAGAGTTACATGGAACCGGAAAAGGACGTCATCCAATATGAAGTGGCCGACAACGGCATCTGCACGATCTGGCTCAACCGTCCCCATGTGAAGAATTGCGTGAGCCCCCAGCTTCTGCGCGACCTTGAGGTGGCGGTGGACAAGGCGGCCGAGGACGATTCGGTGCTGGCCGTCGTGTTCCGCGGTCGCGGCCACACCTTCTGCGCCGGTGCGGATCTCGGACAACTGGTGGGTCCGGTGCTGCACGAGACCAGCACCTCGCTTCAGCTCGCGATCGACTCCGCGCGCACCTATGACAAGATCTACAACATGAAAAAGCCGACCATCGCCTGCGTCGAGGGCTATGCCGTCGCCGGCGGGTTCGAACTCTTCATCTCCTGCGATTTCGGCATTGCCGCCGACGACGCCAAGATCGGCGACTTCCACATCCGCCGCGCCTTGTTCGGCGGTGCCGGCCCGATCTATCGCCTGCCCCGCTATATCGGCATGCGCAAGTCGAAGGAACTGATGCTGACCGGCAAGCTCTTGTCCGGCAAGGAATGCGTCGAATGGGGCCTGTGCAACGCCTCGGCGCCCAGCGATCAGCTCGAGCAGTTGATCCAGGATTTCTGCGCGCCGCTGATCGACAAGAGCCCCTTCTGCATGTGGATGACCAAGATGGCGGTCAATCGCGGCATGGACGCCGACACCAACTCGCTCATCACGCTGGAAACGATGACCTGCAACGTGGTGCATCACTCCGCCGATGCGAAGGAAGGCGTCGCGGCGTTCCTCGAAAAGCGCCAGCCGGTCTGGACGGGCAAGTAAGCCATGGCGGTCAGCATGGTCGTCCTGGCCAGCCGGCCGCAGGACTGGACGCATGAGCAGTTCACCAGCTGGTGGCGCGGGCCGCATGCCGACGCCGCCAGGGTCCTGCCGGGGCTGATAGCCTATCGGCACGGCGCGGTGACGAAGGATTATGATAATCCGGAAGCGCCGGGCTGGGACGGCCACGCCGTGCTGACCTTCGCCGATCAGGCGGCGCTCGACGCCGCCTTCGCCTCGCCCGAATGGAAGGCGGCGACCGCCCAGACAAAGGGCATGGGCGGTCGCCGTATCATCCTCATCACCGATGAGGTCGACCTGCTTGCCGGAGACAATCATGGCTGACTGGAACCCCGGTTTCACCGCTGCTCAATTCCGTCTGGACGGAAAGCGCGCGCTCATCACCGGCGGACGCGGCGCGCTGGCAGAAGCCATGGCGGCGACGCTGGCGGACCTCGGCTGCGCCGTCGCCCTTGCGTCCCGCACGGAGGCCGACTGCGCCGATCTGGCCGCCGGCATAGCCGAGCGGTTCCGGGTTCCGGCTGTCGGCCTTTCCTGCGACATCGCCGACGAGGCGTCGGTGGAGACGGCGGTTGCGGGAACGGTCGACCGGCTGGGCGGGCTCGACATCCTCATCAACAATGCAGGCGCCTCCTGGTGGGGTCTGCCGCAGGACATCCCGCTCAAGGGGTGGCAAAAGGTGATGGACGTCAATGTGACCGGCACCTTCCTCGCCTGCCGCCACGCCGCGCGCCACATGATCGCGGCGGGCGGCGGCGCCATCGTCAATATCGCGTCGGTGGGCGCATTCCTGTCCTATCAGCCGGACGCCGGGCAGGTCGTTCCCTATACCACCAGCAAGGCGGCGATCGTTCACCTGACCAGCGATCTCGCCGCCCAATGGGCCGGGCACAATATCCGCGTCAACGCCATCGCGCCCGGATCGATCGAGACGGGGATGACCGAAACGCTCGATCCCGCCATTCAGGAAAAGACGCGGGCAGGCATATTGATGCGCCGCTTCGGCCGCCCGGACGAAGTGGCAGGCACGCTCGCCCTGCTGGCGTCGGACGCAGGCAGTTTCATCACCGGTCAGACCTTCCTGGTCGATGGAGGGCAATCCCTTGCCTGAAGAGCAAAGCCATCCGGCGTTCGAATGGGACGCCGAGCGGCTCTGGCCGCAATTCGCCCGCCTTGCCGACGCCGAACCGGACGCGCTTGCCCTGGCGGATTGCGATGATCGCCTGTGGAGCCGGGAAGAGCTGCGAGGGCAGGCGGTGGAGATCGCGGCTCTGCTGAAGGCGGTAGGGGTCGAGCCGGGCGACCGCGTCCTCGTCACCGCGCATAAAAGCCCTGCGACGATCGCGACGGCGCTTGCCATATCATCGCTGCAGGCGACCTTCTGCCCCGTATCGCCAAAGCTCGGAGCGGGCGACCTTGCCTCGCTCGAATCCTTGCTCGGCCATGCCGCCAAGGTGAGCGGCGCCGGCAGCGCCCTGCCCGAGGTGGCCGCAGCCGCCGGCGAACGGTCGGTCGATCCGCGCGATCGCGATACCGCGCTCATCGGCTTCACCTCCGGCAGCACTGGCGTGCCCAAGGGGGTGATGCATGGCCCCGAAGCCCTGAACTATGCGACCCGCGCCTGCGCGGCCATTGCGGGTCTGCAACCGGATGACGCGATCCTGGGCATCGTCCCACTCGACAGTGCGCCCGGCTTCACCTTCACGGCGCATTTCGCGCTGTCATTGGGGCATCCGCTGGTGCTGGTCGACCCTTGGGTGCCGGCCGAAGCGCTGCGGCGGGCCGAACGCTATGGATGCGGCTGGGCGATCGCGGTGCCGACGCATCTTTTCACGATGGTGGAGGCGGCGCGGCTTGGCGAATGGACCGGCCGCCTGCCGCTTCGCGCCATGGCGGTGGGCGGCAGCGCGATGACGCCGGAACTGATCGAGGACGCCGACCGGCTGCTCGGCCTCAAGGCGCTGCGCATGTTCGGCATGTCCGAATGCATGGGCCATGCCTCCACCCATCCGTCCCATTCGCTGGAGCGTCGTCAGCTGTTCGACGGCATCCCCTTTCCCGGCACGCAGGAGGAGGCGTTCGACGCCGATCTGCGTCCCCTGCCGCGCGGCAGCCGGGGGCAGGCAGGCGTGCGCGGCCCGTCGCTGTTCCTGGGCTATGCGCAGGGCATGGGGGCGGGGCAGGAGCGCATGACGCCCGACGGCTTCTACCTGACCGGCGACGAGATCGTCCGCGATCAGGACGGCTTCGTGCGCGTGGTCGGCCGCATCAAGGACCAGATCATTCGCGGCGGATTCAACATCGACCCGGCCGAGGTGGAGGCAGCCCTGCTGCGCCATCCCGCCGTCGCGGAGGTGGCGGTCGTCGCGGTGCCCGAACGCAAGCTGGGCGAACAGGCCTGCGCCGTCTGCCGGCTGCGCACGGACGATGGGAGCATCGACCTGTCCGCCCTGCTCGACCACCTCTCCCAGCAGGGCCTGTCCCGCAAGAAATGGCCAGAGCATCTGGTGCTGGTCGAGGCGATGGCCGTCACCGCCACCGGCAAGCTCGACAAGAAGGCGATGGCCGCCATCGCCGTGGAGGAGGTCGCCCGCAGGCGCGCGGCGCCGCCCACCAGACAGGACGCATGACATGAAGCAGACCGCAACCAGCGTCGTCACCGACGGCGTCGCCCTGATCACGCTCGACAATCCGCCGGTCAACGCGCTCTCGGCGTCCCTCCGTCAGGGATTGCAGGTCAAACTGGAGCAGGCGTTCAGCGATGGGGCGGTTGGCGCCATCCTGTTGCTCTGCGCCGGACGGACCTTCATCGCCGGCGCGGACATCACCGAATTCGGCCAGCCCTGGCAGTCGCCATCCTTGCCCGACCTTTGCGCCATGCTGGACGACGCGCCCAAGCCCGTCATCGCCGCCATTCATGGCACGGCGCTTGGGGGCGGGTTCGAACTGGCGCTCTCCTGCCACTATCGGGTGGCGGCGCGGAGCGCGAAGGTCGGCCTGCCGGAGGTGCATCTGGGCCTGCTTCCCGGCGCGGGCGGCACCCAGCGCCTGCCCCGGATCGTCGGTGCGGAGGCGGCGCTCGAAATCATCACGTCCGGGCGGCAGATCAAGGCTGCCGAAGCTCTTTCGCTCGAGCTGGTCGACGCCGTGGTCGATGATGCGGCCTTGCAGGACGAGGCGCTGGCCTTCGCGCGCCGCATCGTGGCCGATGGCGGTGCGAAGCCGCGAATATGCGATCGGGCCGACGCGCTCCAGCGCGACCGGGATCGCCCGGAGCTGTTCACCGCCTTTGCCGCCGCAAACGCACGCCGGTTCAAGGGGTTCGTCGCGCCCGCCGCCATCATCGAGGCTGTCGAGGCAGCAGTGACCCTTCCATTCGATGAGGGGCTGGCAAAGGAAACCGCCCTGTTCGAGCGGCTGGTCGCCAGCCCGGAGTCCGCCGCCCAGCGCCATGTCTTCTTCGCGGAGCGGGAGGCGGCCCGCGTTCCCGACATCGGCCCCGACATATCCGCGATCGACATCCGATCGGTGGGCGTCATCGGCGCGGGCACGATGGGCGGCGGCATCACGATGAACTTCCTGAATGCCGGCATCCCCGTTACGCTGGTGGAGACGAGCCAGGAGGCGTTGGATCGCGGCATCGCCACCATCCGCCGCAACTATGAGGCTACGGCCGCCAAGGGAAGGATGACGGCGGCGCAGGTGGAGCAGCGCATGGGCCTGATTTCGCCCAGCCTCGACCTCGCCGCGCTCGCCGACGCCGATCTCATCATCGAAGCCGTCTACGAGAGCATGGACGTCAAGACGGACATTTTCGCCCGGCTTGACCGGATCGCCAGACAGGGGGCGATCCTGGCGTCCAATACCTCTTTCCTCGACCTTGATCGCATCGCGGCGGCGACCAGCCGGCCCGAATGGGTCATCGGCCTCCACTTCTTCTCGCCGGCCAATGTCATGCGCCTGCTGGAGGTGGTGCGAGGGGCGGAGACGGCGAAGCCGGTGGTCGCCACGGCGATGCGGCTGGCCAAGCGGATCGGCAAGGTGGCGGTGCTGAGCGGCGTGTGCGACGGCTTCATCGCCAACAGGCTGCTGGCTCCGCGTGGCGCGCAGGCCGAAGCGATGATGCTGGAAGGCACGCCGATCGCGGAGATCGACCGCGTGCTTGTCGACTACGGCTTTGCCATGGGCCATTTCCAGATGATGGATCTGGTGGGCCTGGACGTCATCGGCCGGAACGCGACGGAACGCACCGTGATGGGCGATCTTGTCGCCGCCGGACGGCTGGGCCAGAAGCGCGGCGCGGGTTATTATGACTATGATGAGAAGCGGCGCTCGCGTCCGTCGGACGTGACTGGCAGCCTGATAAGCGAGGTGGCCGCGGCGCGAGGCGTCGCCCATGCGCCCACATCGGGCGACGAGGCGCTGCTTGCGCGGCTGCTCTATCCGGTCGTCAACGAAGGGGCGAAGATCCTGGAAGAAGGCATCGCGCTGCGCGCCTCCGACATCGATATAGCCGCCGTGCTGGGCTATAACTGGCCAGTCTATCGCGGCGGACCGCTATTCTGGGCCGATCAGGTCGGGTTGGACGGGATCGTGGCGGACATGCGCCGGCTGGCGGCGGTGCATGGCGAAACCTTCCGCCCCGCGCCGTTGCTCGTGCGGCTGGCAGAGACGGGGCGGCGGTTCGGCGACGGGTCGTGACCCTCAACCGCTCCTGGGTGCTTGCGCACAGGCCCGAAGGCGCGGTGCGCGCCAGCGACTTCGCCTATCGGGAGGAGGCGTTCGATGCGCCCGCGCTGGAGGAGGGCGACATTCTCGTCCGCACCCGGATCATCTCCTGCGCGCCGACGATCCGCAACTGGCTGAACCCGCCCGAACGCAGCTATCGCGGCGCGATCGGCATCGGCGACCCGGTTCGGGGCATGGCGGCGGTCGAAATATTGGCGTCTCGTCATGCACGGTTTGAAACCGGGCAATGGGCTACGGCTGTGGCGCCCTGGCAGGACTATGCCGTCCTGCAGCCGGATAAGGCGGCCGTGCCCGTCACCACCCTAGAGACCGGCATCGATCCGGTCGACGCGATGACGCTGTACTCGCCCAACAGCCTGACCGCCTATTTCGGCCTCTTCGCGGTGGGGGAGCCGAAACCCGGCATGACCGTGCTCGTGTCCGGTGCGGCGGGATCGGTCGGTGCGATGGTGTGCCAGATGGCCCGCATCGCGGGCTGCCGGGTCATTGCGGTGGCGGGCGGTCCCGACAAATGTCGTTGGCTGAAGGAAGAAGGCGGTGCGGATGTGGCGATCGACTATCGCTCGGCCGACCTTCCTGCGGCTTTGAAGGAGGCCAGTCCCGACGGCATCAACATCTTTTTCGACAATGTGGGCGGGGACATATTGCAGGCCGCCGTCGACCGGATGGCGCCCCATGGCCGCATCGTGCTTTGCGGACAGTTGGCTGCCTATGATTCGAATAGCCCGGCCGCCGGCCCCCGGGATATGATGAAGCTGGTCTATGGACGGATTCGGATGCAGGGCTTTGTCGTCGGGGACTATGCCGACGATTATGCGTCCGCGATCGCATCGATACGACAGTGGGAAGCTGAAGGGCGGCTGCGCAATCGCTATGATGTGCGGGACGGGTTCGAGCGCATACCCGACGCCTTTGTCGACATTTTCAACGGGCGCAACGCCGGAACGCTGATAGTCCGGATCTAGATCTTCGCGCTTCGCGAGAGACATGGCCACATTCGAAAATCCGGGGTGGGCGGAACCCACCCCGCGCATCTCACAGTCCGTCAAGGCCCTTGCTGACCAGGATATTCACCGCGACCCGGCGGTTCTGCGCCTTGCCTTCGATGGTGTCGTTGCTCGCCACAGGGTCCGCCTCCGACATGCCGGTGGGCGTCAGCATGCGATAGGGTTTCCACCCGCACGCCTGCTGAAGATAATTGACGACGCGGCCGGCCCGCTTCTCGCTAAGCTCCTGGTTGAAATCCTCGTCTCCCGTGGAATCGGTGTAACCGACCACGAGCAGCAGGGCGTTGCTCATTCCCTCGGCAGTCGCCGCCGTGGCGCAGAGATCGTTCTTCGCCTGAGACGACAGCACCGCCTTGCCGGTATCGAAATTCACGTTGGTCGTGCTTTTCACATTATATTGGTCGATCTCACCCATGCGGCCGCGCAGCGCCTCGGTCGCGGCAGTCTGTTCGTCGAAGCGCTGGGCCGTGCCATTGTGGATCATGGACGCGGTCTTCAGATCCTTGTTCTGGAGATTGATATGGCTGGCCACGAGCCCGCCGCCGGACTGCAACGTCTTGACGGTGACCGGCAGGCCGTTCAGCAGCGAGGTTGCGGCAAGCTTGCTGCGGTTAAGGCCGAAAAAGCCCTTGCTGGCGGTAATCCGGGTGGCATCGTCGATGGCGATGACGGATTTGGTGCCGTCTGCCGCCGTGACCTGCATCTTGTCGCCGCTGCGCGCGGAAATGATGCCCTTTATCTCCGGGCCTTCCGACTTTTCGGCGGGCAGATAAGCGGTCGCAGAGACATCGGCCGACGGTGGGTCCTGCGTCTGCGCAGCCAGGCTGGCCGATGCCCCGGACAGCAGGGCAAGCAACAAGAGACATTTGGGGCTTCTGGAAATCACACTCATCACGCTACTCCTCCAAGCTTCGATAGTCGGGCCTGCAATGCCGCAGCTTTTCGTCCGACTGCCGTCTGCGTGATGGCGTATTCGGCTGTCAGAACCCCCTCCATTGTCCTTCCTAAGATGTGCGGCATGACGCCGCGCAGCTTCTGCCTGTTGAGAATGACCTTTCTGGTACATGAACAGGCTGGATCAGTCAGCTCGTTGAAGAGGCAATTGGAGCGCATCCTGCGACGAATCGAAATCAATGGATGCCGCGCGGGAGAGCATTGCTGAAGTAGATCTGGGGAATAGAGTGCTGAGTTCAGTTCTTCATCAATAGACGTTCGGCCAAACCGAAATCTGGACTGAGTTCAAAGGCTAAATCATGCAATCTGGATGTTATCTTTTGGAAACACCGATTTGCACTCCGCTGGGACGAATGTCGCCGGGAATGACCAGGCTGCCCGGTGACGCACCTTGTCTTGATACCGTCAATGTGAGGAAAAGGTGGCGGAGACGGAGTCCGCCTAACTAGTGTCCGTATGCATCCGAGTTCCGCCACAATAACGGCTAAAATAGGCAGATTTGGTGAAGAATGGTCCGTTCGCTTGTCCGAATGCGTCCCGTTGCGTTCCCATAAAACCACGCTATTATCGGGGAACATTTTTGGGAACGCGATGCCCGCGACACCATTGGGGTGATCTTGGGGCAGGTTCGGTTCCCTGACAGGGAGCCATAATGCCAAAGAAGCTCAGCAACGTGCTCACGCCCTTGGCGGTCAAGAATGCAAAGCCCGGTCGCCATGCCGATGGTGGCGGGCTGCATCTGCTGGTGAAGGAAAGCGGTGCCCGGTCATGGGTCTATCGCTTCATGCTCAGCGGCAAGTCGCGGGACATTGGTCTTGGCACGGCTGGCCCGGACGGCATTACCCTTGCCGATGCCCGCGACGCCCGCGACGCGCTGCGCCTCAAGGTGAAAGCCGGAATTGATCCCCTTGCGGAACGCCAGCGGGACGCTGCTGAGGCCCTTGCAGCGGCTCAGGCGGCACAAGTCGCCGGAATAACATTCAAGGCCGTGGCAGAAACCTACATCGGCGCGAATGAGGGAAGCTGGCGCAATGACAAGCACCGGCAGCAATGGAAGAACACGCTGGCCACTTATGTCTATCCGGTGATCGGGGAATTGCCCGTTGCAGAGGTCGGCACTGCCCACGTTCTGCAAATCCTTGAGCCGATCTGGAAAACCAAGGCCGAGACGGCCAGCCGCGTGCGCGGTCGCATGGAAACGATCCTCGATGCCGCCAAGGCGCGCGGATACCGGGGTGGCGAAAACCCCGCCCGGTGGCGCGGCCATATCGCGCAAATTCTGCCTGTCCGGTCCCGCCTTACGCGCGGCCATCACAAGGCCATGCCCTATGATGCGATCCCCGCCTTTGTCGGCGCGCTGCACAAGCGGGAGGCCGTCGCGGCGCTGGCTCTGGAATTTACCATCCTGACCGCTGCCCGCACCGGGGAAGTGATCGGCGGGAAGTGGGATGAGGTCGATTTGGGAAAGGCAATCTGGACCATCCCGGCCAGTCGCATGAAGGCGGGCAAGGAGCATCGCGTTCCCCTGTCGCCGCGTGCCGTGGAGATTTTGAAGTCCACGCAAGGGCTGCACAAGGAATGGCTATTCCCGGCGACCAAAGGCGGGAGCATGTCGGGCATGGCCATGTCGATGCTGCTGCGCCGGATGAAAGTTGACGTGACCGTGCACGGCTTCCGTTCGGGCTTCCGCGACTGGTCTGCCGAATGCACCGGCTATGCCCATGAAGTTGCCGAAATGGCCTTGGCGCACACCATCGAGAACAAGGTTGAGCGAGCCTATCGGCGCGGCGACCTGTTCGACAAGCGGCGGCGACTCATGGACGATTGGGCCACCTATTGCGCCACGATCCCGGCGGCTGGTGCCAACGTGACGCCGATCCGCAAGGCTGAGGCCGGATAGAGCTTCACCGGGCATTCGGTCCGATGGAAGCGGGCCAGCAAAGGGATGGTCCCCCGATGCTGGCCCTAACCACAACCCGACTGAAAAGGAGTCGAGATAATGGCTAGCAATCCCATAGGCCGAGAGGCCCAGCCCGTCACCCTGCCGGGCACGATACCGCCCATGCCAGCCGTGGCGCGCATCCTGTCACGGTATGATCGCGGTAAGCTGGCGGCATTCGTGACTGTCGCAATCGACTTGCTCGACGTTCTGGACGGTGATCCCGACCGGGAGGGCGAATGCAGCGAGGATGAGGTTTCGCGCTGCACCGATTTAGGCCGCCCCGTGCCCAGCGATGAGCCAGGATGCGACATTGCCGACGTTGGCGAGAATGCTTGGATTGAATGGCACACCATGCGCGGGAGCCAGAAGCGCGGCCCGAATATCACGCAAGTGCATGAGGATGCCGAGGAAGATGATCCAGCCGGGCAATATGATGAGGATTGCTGGACCGGCCCACCAATGCCCGACCGTGGCGCTGGCTGTTCGATCAGCGATCCCGGCGAATATGAGGATGGTTTTTGAGTGCGGCTGGCAAGCTGCCCAATGACGCCATAGACTGCGGGCGGGGATAGGCTGGCCAGCCGATAAGCGCGCATCCCACGTGCTTCCCCGCCTTACCTTGGGAACCGCTAGGGAGGCGGATTTGAGAGACGAGTGGACACCCATTGAGAAGGCTGGAAAGTATGGCGGTCCAATCGTCCTGATTGACCGCGAACCGATCATTCGCCGATTGCAAGATGGCCTGATAGCCTCGCGCGCCAAACTCGCCGTGACCGTGCATCGGCCAAAGATTTATGCCGACACCGCCCACATTGAGGACCAACTGGCAGCGGCTATCGCAGGCCAATCATTCCAATGGGGCGATCCTGTTGAGGAACGGGAATCGGATGTTGAACTGCCCGCTGCATATTGGGTCAGCGACAAGCTCGGCCATGCTTGGCTCGACCTTTGGCACAGTGGCGACGCGCGACTTGAATCGGCGGACGGAAACGAGCGGGCCAGCTTCTATGGGCTTCAATTGCTGGGCATGTCCAACGGTAACGGTCGCCGGGAGGAAAGCCCCCAAGTCGATACAAAACCCGAAACCAATCGCGGTGATCCTACCGAGGCCCAGGACAGGCAATGGCTGCGAATATCGAAGGCCGTTCGCATCCTACATCGCATCTTAAAGGCCCGGCTGGCCGGGCAGGAACCGGCTCCGTGGATTGATCCGCCAGCCGATCCCTTTGATGCCGATTGCGCCAATGCAACCCACCGGCACAGGCGAACTGCCCGCACGTCTCTCGCCATGCGCCGCGCGTTGCTGTCCGGCGATTTGACCGCGCATCTGGTGAATGATGACCGCTCCAACCCGCTTCCGGGCTGGGCTTGGGAAAACGCAAGTGCGGCGGAGAATGCTTTCAACTTCAACTGGCTTCCCCTGAATCCGTTGTTGGACCATGGATTGCAAGAATATGGCGATTGGCGCTGTTTCGTTTCGCGCGCTGAGTTCAAGGCTTGGGTCGCCAATCCGGGAATTGCGAAGCTTGGCAACTTGCCAACGCTTCCCGTGCCCTTTGACCAAGCTTCTCAGCCCGATGAGCTTCCATATCGGGAACCGCCGGGAAGGCCGTTTATCGAGCTAACTCAGGCTTTGACGTGGATCGCCTTTACCGTCTCCTTGAGCCGCGATGAGTTCAGCTTCATGGAATCGTGCCGATATGGCCCGTTCGCAGAGGGTGGCTGGCCGGATGCCTTGCGCGTGGCCATGGCTAGCTTTGCCGATCTGGCAAGCGCCGAAAATATCCGGGTGCGCGGGAGGTATGTTGCGAACTACTCCGATCATTCTGCCGCTGCAAAGGCAGACACCGAATATCTGTCGGACACGCAATCGCGGGACTTCGCCTGCTTTGACAGCCTCTATGGTGGGCTTGAGCGCGGGGCTGGGCTGGTGTGGGAAACGGACGTGCTTGGGCGCGCCTTGGAGGGGCGCGGCGACGGCTGGCGCGATGTTGAGGTTTGCCGTGCCGAACTGCTCAAAGCGTTTCCGCTGACTGTGAGGGAAAAGCCCGAACAGGTTACAAAGACGCGGAAGCGCCCCGGCCCCGCGCCTGATCCTGATTGGCCCCATGCAATCGCCAAGGTGACGCAGGATTGTATTGCGGCTGGCTACAAGCGGACCCGAAAACGCGGTGATAAAGCGGCAATTCAGACGATGCTTCTCAGCTACATGGCGAACAAGGATAAGCATTTCTCGGACGATATTGCGGCAAAGCACGCTGAAACCGTGATCGCTGCACTTCCCGACAATTAGTAGGGAACTATCGGCAAGTTAGTCGCGTCTGTCGGCAAGGGACGTGACGGCATCGAGCATGGTTGAACAGCCTCGCACACAACAAGCGAGGTGCTTCAATGCAGTCCGTCAAACACGATCCCCCGAAGATCGGTTATAGCATTCGGGAAGCCTGCCATGCGTCCAGCCTTGGCCGCACGACGCTCTACAATCACATTTCGGCTGGTCGCCTTCGCGCCGTTCGCGTCGGCGGCAGGACGATCATTCCAGCCGAGGCCTTGCACGCGCTGATCGCGGGGGAGGCTTGAGCCATGCCCCAGAAAAGCAAAACCCCGGCTGGCACCGGGGCTTCGCGCGATAGCTTTGCAGGCCTGTCGCTCCCCCTCTCTACCTCTCTCGCCATTCAGGCGCAATTCCTGATCGCAGCACACCACGTCCGGCCCGAACTGGCCGCGATGGTCGCCGCGCTCGCATTCGGGGGAGGTGCCTGTCATGGCTGATTCCTTCTCCCGCTTCCGTGATGCCGCACGCGCCTTGCTGGCAGTCGAATCCCTGTCCGAAAAGGAAGGGCAGTTTTGCGGCGGCCTTGCCTTCCGCGCTGCCCCGCTTAGCGACAAGCAGGCCAATTGGCTGCGCATCCTGCTTTCCCGGCATGGCCTTCCCGCACTGGCTGAGGGAGGCGAGCATGGCTGATCGCTATCCCGACATTCCCGGCGCGAAAGGTGCGGACGGCACGAGCCAGGACGCTGCCGAGGCCATTGCGCCTTGCGTTTCCTACCTTCGCCGCGTCGCCATGCGCTCGCTGGACAGGCTGGGCGAGGCAACGGTGCTTGAAGCCGTCGCCGTTGCCGAGGTCGCCCGCGAAAGCCTGCAACCGCGTTTCTCCGAACTGCGGGCCATGGGCCTTGTGGAGCCGACCGGCGCGCGTCGCCGCAATCCTTCCGGCAAGGGCGCGGCGGTGCTTCGCCTTACCGAAAAAGGGAGGGCCGCACTGTGACCGATCCCGTTTCGGAATTTCTCAATGCCATGGGGGCGGCTGGCATCCGCCCCGTGGAGCCGATTGCCGACAAGCTCGCTTCCGGCGATCCCGTCCGCTTCCGCGCCGATGGCGACAAGCCGGGACGGCGCAACGGCTGGGCATGGCTGCACCTCGATGGCGTGCCCGCTGGCGTGTTCCGGCATTACCGGCTGGGCGTGCGGTCGGTGTGGCGGGCGGGGAGCGATCCCCGTTCGCTGTCACCAGCCGAACGGCGCACGATCATGGCTCAGGCCCGTGAAAGCGAAGCCCGACGCAAGGCGGAAACCGAAGCCAAGCAGGAAGCGGCGGCTGGCGTTGCCCTTGATCTGTGGCGCGGCGCTGGCAAGCCCGATCCCGCGCATGGGTATCTGGCCCGCAAGTGCCTTCCCCCGTTCGGCATCCGGCAGAATGGCGACGCGCTGCTTGTCCCGATGGTCGATTGCGGCTTTCGCCTGTGGAACGTCCAGCGCGTCTTTCAGGACGGGCGCAAGCTGTTCCTTTCTGGTGGGCGCACCGATGGCCTGTTCTGGGCGCACGGGGCGTTCTGGCAGGATGGCAGGCCATCGGCAGGGCCGCTGGTGATCGGGGAAGGCTTCGCCACCATGGCGGCGGTCCACCATGCTACCGGGCACGGCGTTGTCGCGGCCATGTCGGCGCGCAACCTCGAAACCGTCGCCCGCGCTATGCGAAAGCTGTTCCCCAGCCGGTCGCTGATCGTTGCGGCGGACGATGACCGTCACCTATCGGAGAATATCGGGCTGAATGCCGCTCAGAGGGCCGCAGAGTCCATCGGGGCGCTTTTGGCCACTCCGTTCCCGGTAAGTGCCGAAACAGGCCCAGCGGACTCAGGAACCGATTTTGCGGATATTCCGTCTGCCGAGGTCGCGGCCCGGATCGCTCAAGCCGGGAGGGAGGACCATGCATAGCGCATCCGCACCCATGGACTTTGCCGATATGGAACCGGATGACGTGGCCAGCCGCATAGCCGATGCCACGCCCATGAGCGCGGCCATTAGCGCCACGCCCTACCGCTGGCCCGATCCCCGTTCGCTCCCAACCCGGCAATGGCTGCTTGGACATTGGCTGCTGAGGGGCGAGGTTACGGCGATCATCGCGCCGGGCGGCACCGGAAAGAGCACGATCGGTGCAGCATTGGCCTTATCGCTGGCGTCCGGGCAACCGCTGCTTGGCAAGCCACTTCCGCGCGGCCCGCAATCGGCATGGATTTACAACCTTGAGGATTCGCAAGACGAGCTGGACCGGCAAGTGTCCGCTGCCTGTCTGTTTCACGGCATAGTGCCGGACGACTGCCGAAACCGGCTTTGCGTCGATAGCGGGCTTATCCAGCCGCTCTGCACGGCAACCGAGGATCGCGACGGTTTCGCTATTGCTGAGGGCGTGTTTGCTCAGGTGGCGGCAACGGTGCGGGAGCGGGGAATCTCGGTCGTGATCGTGGACCCGTTCGTGTCGAGCCATACCGTGCGGGAAAGCAGCAATGAGGCAATCGACGCCATCGCCAAGCGGTGGAAGCGGCTGGCTCAGGAAACCGGCTGCGCGGTCGTGCTGGTGCACCACACCAAGAAGCTGGGCGGGCGTGAGGTGACGGCAGAGGACGGGCGCGGCGCGGTCGCTTTGCGCGATGCTGCCCGCGTCGTGTTGCCGCTCAACGCCATGAGCCAGGCCGAGGCCGAGGAACTGGGCATTACCGATCCCCTGTTGCGCCGCTCGCTGGTGCGCGTCGATACTGGCAAGGCCAATCGTGCTCCCCCGGACGTGGCAACGTGGATCAAGCTGGAAAGCCAGTCCCTCGATAATGGCGACGGCACTGTGCCAGCCGATCATGTCGGCGTCGCATCCCTTTGGGAAAAGCCGGACGTGTTCCACGGGCTGAGCACGTGGCACCTTTACCAAGTGCAAGCGCGCGTTGCGGCTGGCCAGTGGCGGGACAGTGTGCAGGCCAAGGATTGGGTCGGCAACGTGGTCGCTCGGGTCGCCGGGCTGTCCGTCGAAAAGGACAAGGCCCGCATCAAGGCTATCCTCAAAACGTGGAAGCGCAACGGCGCGCTCAAGGTGGAAAACCTGCCCGACAAGAACGGCGATGAACGTCCGTTCGTCGTGGTCGGTGATCCCGTTGACCCGTCGCAGGTAAGTTATCCGCACCCTGAAAAGTGCGGTGCGGAAAGTGCGGAAAGTGCGGCTGGCGACCCGTGCTGAACCCGTCCGCACCTTCCGCACTTCCCTTATAGGGAGTGCAGGTGGTGCGGGTGCGGGTGAGTGGAGGTTTCAGGTCTAAATCAAAGGTGCGGAGATGACGGCGAAGAATACCAAACCCAAACCGGCGCGGCGGACCAAGGCGGCGACTAGCACCCAACCGCAAGAGCGGACGGTGACGATCCCGTTTCCCGATACGGACAGCGAGGACGAAGCCAATCGCATTCTGGCGAAAGACGTTCCCGGCTGGGACAAGCTAGACAAGGACGAGCGGGCCGAACTGCTGCGGCTGATCCGCGATCATCGCAAGCGCGGCACACCGGCCAAGGTAAAGCTGATCCGCAAACCCGATGGCGGATGGAGCATCGAACCGGCAGGCAAGAGCGAAATGCTGGCGGTGCTCAAGCTGCACGAAACCTTTTCGGCCAATTCCATTGACCCGGTGAATGCGCGGGCAAACGAATTGCTGAAATATCTCGGCTCAGTCGGTGCCGACAATGAAGGGCGTTACAACGCGGCGCTGTCGTTCATCGAAAGCATGGCCCCACGCGATCAGGCCGAGGCGCTGTTGCTGGTGCAGATGTATTGCACCCACGACGCAGCAATCCGGGCACTGAGCCAACTTGGATCGGCGGAATGGGTGCCAACCGCTCAGACGTTCGGGAATCTCGCCACGAAGCTGCTGCGCACCTCGCAGGGGCAAATGGAAACGCTGGCCCGGATGCGACGCGGCGGGGAACAGGTCGTGCGCCATGTCCACGTCGATAATCGCGGCGGGCAGGCCGTCATTGCCGAAAACGTCCACACGGGGGGGAAGGGAAATGGAAAAATTGACGATCAATCCCATGCAACCGGAACGGCTGGCATCGGCCCCGCGCTGCTTGGCGCGGACCCGTTCGGGAACGGAGTGCCAATCCCCAGCCGTGAAGGGCCGGAAGCGGTGCCGTATGCACGGGGGCACGAATCCGGGAGCGCCTGAGAGGAATAGCAACGCCCGGAAGCATGGTGGGCGCTCGGCCAGGGCGATGGCGGCGGCTCGATACCTAAGGGAGATTGCGCGGCTGGTGCGAGAGGTGGACTGCTAGCTTCATGCGGGTAGTATCGCACGAGCATCGGGGGGGGGGCTGCCATGAACGAAGTGACGAACAATGCACCTGACGCCCGCCCAAAGTCTCGCCGCAACTGGTGGAAGATCGCCTTTTTCATCGCATTGCTTGCATTCGAATTGACGCGCGAAATTGCAGTGCTGGAATCGGCACAGGGGGCGCAGCCCAACACTAATGCGCACCTGTTCAGCTACGGCGGTTATGTTCGCGCTCAAGGAAGCTGGAGACGCATTGACGGTGGCGGGGCGCTTGTTCCCGGCACGGTCACAATCGAATGCCAGCGGGAGACGGGCCGCTGCCTCGAAGCCTCAGTGATGGTGAGTGAGCAATACGTGTATGCGCCGGAAATTGACTGGTTCGACGCGCGGTTCGCACCGGATGCTGTTTCCTATGAGAATGACCGTCCAGACTGCGCCCGCTATTCGGTGCGGCTGGACCTGAAAATGCAAAAGGTCTTCGCGGTGCGCGACCGGAAGGAGAATCCGTCCAATCCCAACTGCGCGAATTTGGAACGCAGGATCGAGATGCAATTGGGCGATGGTTTCGAGTCCAGCCGAACCGCGCTCGACGGGCATTTCGTTCCGATCATAGGAGCCATCGCGTATTTGGCTGAGCACCTTTGAAGGGGCAGCATAGTCCCGCTTGGATGCATGGTTCGGAGCGCCATGACGATTAGGGGATGCCAATGGGCGGTCCAACCGTTAGGATATTGCCATGGGCGTAATGGAAGCCATTGACCGCGACCCGCTGCTTGCGGGCTTCTACAGCATCGGGGACGCAACCCGATTGCTGGGCGTGTCCCATGCGGCCAAGCTTCGCGGCTGGATCAACGGCTGGCCAAGCAGTAAGTCCGGGCCGATTGTGAATCGCGACTTCAAGAAGTCCCCCACGGTCAGCTTTTTGGACCTGATGGAACTGCGCTTCATTGAATATTTCCGGGGCCAAGGCGTCTCGATGCAGACGCTTCGCAAGGCCGCCGAAATGGCGCGCAAGGAATGGAGTGTTCAGCATCCCTTTGCCCTGTCCGATGTGAAATATCTAACCGACCGTCGCCGCGTGATTGCTCAGGCTTCCGAAGAGGTGGGCGACCGGCCAACTTGGGAACTGGTGACAGGTCAATATCTGATCTGGGATGCAATCGAAGCGTCGATTGCCAAGGGAGTCGTCTTTGATCCGGCGACGCATTTGGCGTCGCGCTGGAAACCTCGCCCCGGCGACCATCCCGATATTGTTCTTGATCCGGCGCGGGCATTCGGCAAGCCGCTGGTGGACAGTGCGGGCATTCCTACCGATGCCTTGTTTCGGCAATGGAAAGCGGAAGACGGCAACTTTGACAGAGTGGCGCGCTGGTTCAACGTGTCACGCGGCCAGGTTGAAGGTGCCGTGCGCTTCGAGCTTGATTTGGCAAGTTGAGGATCAGAGCGGACGAGCACGTCGCAGAGGCGATTATCAAGGCGGTTCGCGAGATTGCATTGCGGGACGGCTGGGCGCTGGATTCTGTCGTGAGCGCCAGACAAGCTGGAAAGTCAGACGTTCACTGGATCACCGAGTTTATGGCCGATGGCGGCGACGCGATCCTTTCAGCCGACCGCGACTTTTTGGAAAATCCTCCTCAGGTCGATGCAGTCTTCCGAACTGGCGCAAAGGTGATTCATCTGCCGCCGAAATGGGGGCAGGCGAAAGGCACCATGCAATCTGCCCATATTCTCATGTGGTGGGCCAGGATTGAAGAATGCATCCTCGCCATGAAGCCCCGGCAATGCTTCCGCCCGCCGTGGAACATCAATGAGACCGGAGAGCTACAGCCGGTAGCGATTGACTTTCAGTCGGCCCAAAAGAAGCTGAAGAAGGCGGCCAAGAAGGGCAAGGCGAGTTAATCCGGCACCGAACATGCCTACGTCAGTTCAACGTGTCGCCAACGGTCGCGCGCCTGACAAATTAAGCCATTAAAATCAGCGCCATGCGTTCAAGGCAAATCAATTCGACGTGAACAAGCCGCCCATACGTCAATGTGATTGAGAAGTGACCATAGGCCAAGAGCCGCACAAATCCGCCATTTCCAGCCGCGATTTGTCGCGTACGGTGTGGAGTCATTTGCTCACCCATGCGGACCGGAAACGCGGTCCGAATTGGACTGCCGGGCCTGCACTGCCAATCACTCGGAATTGGCCACCGTCTGGCGCGGATCATCCCCGCCATCGAGCCGATTTGTCCGGCGCTGTCCGGCTTCAAGCAGTCGCGCTATCGGGGAGCGGTTATGGGAACCGAGCCACTCACTGATAAAATATCAATGAAAATCAATGGCTGGTGGCGGAGACGGAGGGATTCGAACCCTCGGTAGCCCCTTAAGGCTACGACGGTTTAGCAAACCGCTGGTTTCAGCCACTCACCCACGTCTCCGCACGAATTTGCCCACCGGATGAGGTGAGCAGTGGCTAGATGTCGGCCTATAGCGGCGGGTTTCATGCATGGCAACGGTCCGCAGCGGAGAAAAATCACCCGAATTCCGAAAAGCGGATTCGGACTGGCGCGGAATCGACTCGGGTCGCCGTTCGTTCATTGTCGTTTCAGCTTGTTCCCCGATAATCTGAAATATGGTTGAAGAGCGGGTTCTTTGGGGAGTAGCGGGCATGATCGGGATTTTGCGGCGGTTTTCGGGCCGCGCTGCACGGGCGGGCGCCTTGGCGGCCGCGCTGGGCGGCATCACGCTGGCGCCTGTCGCACAGGCGCAGGTGCGCACCGTCGACCCCAATAGCGCCATCGATTCCGATCTGGCCCCCGTGCCGCAGCAGGGCGGCAGCACGCCCACCGATCCCGGTGTGGACCCCAATGCGCAGCCGGGGAGCAGCGCGCCCGCCGACAGCGGCGCACCCTATAATCCGCCGCCGGTCAATTCGGGCGCGACCGCAACTGGCGCGCCGGTGACGGCCAATTCTCCGCCGGCGGCGATCTCCCCCAGCGATTCCTACCAGGAAGACGATCTGATCGGCGCGGCCGAAGGGGTGTTCGGCAAGGGGGCGGAAGGGCTGGCCGGGATCATCGAGAAGATTCTGAAGGACCAGGGCCGCCCCAATGCCTATATCGCCGGGCGCGAGGCGTCGGGCGCGTTCGTCGTCGGCCTGCGCTATGGGTCCGGCACCCTCAATCACAAGGTAGAGGGCAAGCGGGAGGTATATTGGACCGGCCCGTCCATCGGCTTCGACGTGGGCGGCAACGCGGCGAACACCTTCGTGCTCGTCTATAATCTCTATGACACGCAGGACCTTTACCATCGCTTCCCGGCGGCGGAGGGCACCGCCTATCTGGTGGGCGGCTTCACCGCCAGCTACCTGCGTTGGGGCAGCGTGGTGCTGATCCCGATCCGGTTGGGCGTGGGCTATCGCCTGGGGGTCAATGCCGGTTACATGAAGTTCACCGAGAAGCGGAACTGGCTGCCCTTCTGACGGCCCTGGTGACAAGTGCTGGTTTTACGAAGCCAGCCGCGACCTTCTCCCCTTTCTCCTCCATCACCGTCTTGGGGGGCGGTCCCATTCTCCATCTTCCAATAAGGAGAATTTGGGGATTCGCTCCTGCCGCCCTCTAAAGGGAGAGGTTGAGCTGCTCGCCGGCCTCTTCCGGCTCCTCATGATCCAGATTGTGCACGCCCAGCCCGAGCAGCCTGGCCCCCATGCGCAGCGGCAACTGGGCCCGCAGCAGCGCCCGGCCCGTCTGCGCCAACAGGTCGGGGGAGCGCACCGGTCCGCCGAAGCTTTTCGACCGGGTGATGATCCTGAAGTCCGCGAACTTGACCTTGAGCACCACCGTCCGGCCATAGGCGCCGCTCTTTTCGATGCGGCCCCAGAGATTTTCCGCGATCCGGTCCAGTTCCGTGATCAGCGCTTCCTCCGTCACCAGATCGTCGAAGAAGGTATCCTCGACGCTTACGGATTTGCGTTCCTGCCGCTCATGCACCGGGCGGTCGTCCTCGCCCCGCGATGCGCGATAGTAGAATAGCGCCGCGCTGCCGAAATGATGCTGGAGAAAGGCAAGGTCGCGGGCACGCAGATCGGCGCCCGTCTCAATGCCCAAGGCCTGCATCCGCTTCGCCGTGACCGGCCCCACGCCATGGATGCGCCGCACCGGCATCTTCGCGATGAAGGCCGCGCCGTCCTCCGGCCGTACGACGCAGATACCGTCAGGCTTGTTCTGGTCCGACGCCAGCTTGGCGATCAGCTTGTTGTACGACACCCCCGCCGACGCGGTGAGCCCGGTTTCCTCCCGGATCAGGCGGCGGATTTCCTCCGCTATGTGTGTGGCGGAGGCGATGCCCGGCTTGTTCGATGTGACGTCGAGATAGGCTTCGTCCAGCGACAGCGGCTGGATGATGTCGGTGAAGCGCGAGAATATCTCCCGCACCTGCGCCGACACGCTGCGATAGACCTCGAAACGGGGACGGACGAACAGCAGGTCGGGGCAGAGCCGCCGCGCCCGCGCGCCCGGCATGGCGGAGCGGACGCCATATTTCCGCGCTTCATAGCTGGCCGTGGCGACCACCCCGCGCGGACCGCCGCCGCCAACGGCCAGCGCCTTGCCCCGCAACGAGGGATCGTCGCGCTGCTCAACCGACGCGTAAAAGGCATCCATGTCGATATGGATGATCTTGCGCGGCGGGGTCTCCATGGCCCGCGCTTATGCCACAGGGCGGAAGGGAAGGAAAAGGGGAGGGCGCGCTTCAGCGCCGCAACAGGCGCAGATTGTCGAGCAGCCATTCCAGATGCGCGCGGCTGATCCGGCTCCACACATTATAGGTGCAGCGCTGGCCGCCGACGCGCAGATAGGCAAGGGAATGCAGGCCTTTGCCGCCCGGATTGGCGGCGGGATAGCGCTGCGCGCCTTCCTGCCCATAGCCGGCAAAGGATGGGGCGGGCAGGCGCGCCAGTTCGCGCATATAGGGCCATTGTTCGGTCAGCCTGCGCCGCTGTAGCCGCGCATCGGCCCGGTCGTCCGGCAGCAGGCCGGTTCCGGCAAAGCCATAGGCGCTGCGCAGCCCGGGAAGGTCGAAGGCAACGCCCCAGCCGCCGCCGAAGCTGGCCGCGCGCGGCGTACCCTCCGGATCGCCGGGCGCGGCGAGCGCAAGCGGCGCGCAGGACTGGCGGTTCTCCGCCCTGCTCCATTCGGCGCGGGCTCGCCTCTCCCCGATCAGCGTGGCGGTTTCCGCTGCAAAGGCCGGCATGGCGCCGGACAGCAGGGCGGCCGCCAGCGCCAGCCTCATTTCCTGTCCTTGAGCGACAGCAGCGCGGCGAAGGGGCTGGCCTGCTCCTCGCTCAGCACGCCCGCTTCACGCAGGACTCCGTCGGCTTCCGGAGAGCGCGGATAGGGCGTCATCGCGAGCGCCACCGTCTCGGCCACCGCCTCGCCCATGTCGATGGTGAGGCCGTCGAAACCGATGGTGTCGCAATCCTCGGCGTCCAGCTCCAGTTCGTCGCCTTCGGGCGTCTCTTCCCCCTCCCTGACGAAGCGGAGCAGGAAATCGGTGTCCAGCTTTTCGGGCACCCCGACCCCTGTCGCGACACAGGGCTGGGCTAGGTCCGCGCGCACCCGCCCCCTGGCATAGATCGCGCCATTGTCCTCGTTCAGCGCATAATCCGCCTCCAGCCCATCGAGCGAGAGCAGGTTGAAGCGCTTCGCCAGAGCCTCCCGCTCCGCGGCGTCGGCGGTGATGGTCACCGGCTGGGCATGACGGGCAAGCTGGTCGATTCGGACGGGCCGGGAAAATTCGGGGGCAGCGCTCATCCAAGGTCTCCCGCCATCAGCGCGTCGCGGCCGAGGCAGCCCAGCCTCACCCAGCGCGCGCGCAGATGCGATTCGACATGCGCCAGCGCGTCTGCCGACGGCGCATCGCCGCGATAGAGGTTGCGCGCAATCGCTTCGCTCAGGTCGGCCTCGCCCGACAGCGCCGTGCGATAGGCCGCCAGACGCCCGCCCAGCGCGCTCACCATGCGGCCGATATGCTTGCCGACGACGACGTCGCCAATCCCCTCCTGCCGCAACTGGCCGTCCATGTCGTCCACGAACAACTCGGTCAGCCAGACGCTCTCCTGCGCGGCCCCCAGCGCCTCCAGCCGCATCAGCGCCTGGGCGAGGATGGCGACGATCATGTCGAAGCGGCCGTCCATCGTGTCGGGAACCTGCCCTTCGACATACCAATGGGGCTGACGTCCCTCCGCGACGATGGCGTTGTAGAGGGTACGCATCGCGTCCCTGGGATCGCTCGGCGCGAACAGACGCTGGAAGATGCTGGGCATGAGTTTGACTGTTTCCTGGCTGGACCGATCGGCGGCCCCTTGCCGAGGCTCGCGCATTTCCATATTGATCGCCCGGCCGCCCGATGCAATGGCGGCTTTGTTTTTCGGCAAGGTCCGGGGCAAGCCCCCGCAGGAGAAGTTCATGCGCCAGTTCAGCCGCCAATCCCGCAGCGGGCGGATTTTGCTTGGCGCAGGCCTTTGCGCGCTGCTGCTGGGCGCGTCCGGCTGCACGCGCATCCGCACCCATCAGGGCTATCAGGTCGACAAGCTGCTGGTGGATTCGGTCCAGCCCGGCATCGACAACCGCGCATCGGTGGAGGGGACGCTGGGCCGGCCGAGCTTCGTCGCGCAGTTCGGCGACCAGGACTGGTATTATGTGTCGCGCGACATGCGCTCGCTCGCCTTTTCCAATCCCAAGCCGGTGTCGCAGACCGTGCTGCATGTGCGTTTCGACGCGGCGGGCAATGTCGTAGCGGTGGATCGCATGGGACTGGAGCAGGTCGCGAAAATCTCGCCTTCCGGCGACAAGACGCCGACATTGGGCCGCCATCGCAGCCTGTTCGACGAGATTTTCGGCAATATCGGCGCGGTGGGCGCCGGCGGCATGGGCGGTGCAGGCGGCGGCAGCAACACCGGCGGCGGTCCGAACGGAAGCTAAAGCATCGTGCGCAAAAGTGGGAACCGGTTTTGCGCTTAAAAGGATGCGACAACAAAAGCTTAGAGCGCGCGGCCTGCATACGATTTAGCGCAGCGCGCTCTGGAAACGACCGGTTCCGGCCGGGCTTGGCTGAGCCCGAACGGTCCTCTTGGGTGAGCAACTGGCCGTCGCGGGCGGCATTCTCCAACCCTACACCTTCCTGAGCAGACCATCGGCCAAGCGCATCGGCCGGTAGCCCAATGCCCGCAACCGATCGATGTTGAGGGCGGGAAACCCCCAATCCTGCTCTCTTCCCTCAACCTCATGAACGACCGGCGCACCGGTTTGTCCGGACAGCAGTTGCGCCAGTTCCGCCATGGTCGTGCGGACCCCGCTGCCGACATTGAAAGGCCCTGCCTCCTCATTGCCGAGCAGCAGCAACATGGCCCGCACCACATCGTCGACATGGACGAGGTCGGCTCCGAACCCGCCGCCGCCAAGCACGCGGATCGGCCCACCGCTGACGGCTGCCCCGGCCATCGCGGCCAGCGCGCCGCTTCGCTGGCCCGGCCCATAGACCGATGCCAGCCGCAGCGTCTGGAGCAGCACATCCTCCCCCCGGCAGCGTTCCGCCGCATAGATTTCCTGCGCGACCTTCGAACCGAGATAATAGCCCCTGCTGCCGGGAAAGAGGGGCGCATGTTCGTCCGGAGGCTGGGGAGCCGGCGCATAGGCATTGGCGCTGCTCGCCTGCATGATCCGCCGCACACCTGCCCGGATCGCCCCGTCGGCCAGTTTCAGCGTGCCGAGCGCGTTGATCCGCCAGCAACGCTCCGCTTCCGCCGGGTCGCCATGATCGGACGGGATATGTGCGGCGAGATGGACCAGCGCCGTGCAGCCGGAGAAATCCACCCCCTCGACCGCCATCAGGTCGAGAAACGCCCATTCATCCGCCGGATCGGCTTCCGGCGGCGGACGGCGGCCGAGATGGCGGACGCGCCAGCCGGCGCGGCGCGCGGCGGGCAGGAAAGCACGGCCGACAAAGCCCGATCCGCCGGTCAACGCCAGCAGGGGGGCACGGTCGCTCATCGCACCCTGTCGATGCGCTCCTGCGGCACGAACATCTCGTCCCAATAGCGCAGGATCACCCCCGGCCGCACCGGCGGCTGCACGATGGGCGTGGCGTGGAGCAGTTTCCGCACGCACATCTCCACCTCGTTGAAGCCCGCCATGGCGCGCAGCGGCGTCGTGCCGGAAAATCGGGCGTTGATCTCGAACACGCGGGGCGTGCCGTCGGCATCGGTGCGGAACTGGAAATTGGCGGGGCCATGGGGTTGCAGCGCCCGCCCAAGCGTCCGCACCTGCGCGTTCAGTTCCGGATAATCGGCAATATAGGCGCGATAGGTGTTTCCGTCGCGCAGGTCGCGGCGCATCACGATGGATGCCTGCACCTCGCCGTCGAAGACGAGCGTGCTGGCGGTATATTCGCAATCGGCGCTGCCCACGCATTGCTGCACGACGAGCCCACCGCGTCCCTCAAGCGCCGACGCCAGTCCGACGCGGTCATGCACAACCGACACGCCGACCGAGCGTGCACCGATCCGGGGCTTCACCACCAGCGGAAAGCCGGCCTTGTCGATCAGTGCCTCCACCGCTTCCCCATCCTCCGCCGCGGCGGATGCGGGGTGGGGCAGGCCGACGCTTTCGAAGAAGCGCGCCGTTTCCAGCTTGTCGTCCGCTATGGCGATGACGCGGGGATCGCTGACCAGCACATGCGTGCCGAACAGCGCCTCCAGCCGGCGCCGCTCCGCCGCGAACCAGGACAGTTCCACATCGGTGCCGACCAGCACCACGTCCGGCCGCTCCCGGTCCAGCAACTGGTGGATGCGGTCGCCAAAGGCCGGGTCGTCGGCAAAGGGCAGGCGATAGGCGGCGTCGGCCCAGTAGAGGCCAGCGGAAAGCGGATTGGGATCGGCCGCGATCACATGGCAGCCCAGCGCCGATTGCCGCAGCGACTTGATGATGCCCTGTCCCAGCACCGCGCCGGCTCCGGTGACGAGGACCTTCATGCGAAGAACCGGCAGAGCCGCTCCTGCGTGGCGGGGGACAGGGTGGTGGCGCGGATGGCGTGCACCTGGTCCTCCGGATCGAAATCGATGTCGCGGCTTTCGACGGTCACAAAATCTCCCCTGACTTCGATCATCGCCCATTTGGGCGTCCGGTCCCCATCGTCGCGCGGCTGGCCGAGCGAGGCGAGGGTGAAGATGGTGGCGGCGGCGCAATCATAGCGGCGATGCCGGTGAACATGGCCGAACAGGCCATAAAGGAACCCTCGCGCCGCGAGCGCGGCGGCGGCTTCCTCCGCCTCCTGCGTCGAGCGGATATAGCGCCAGTCCCCATAGTCGAAGGGATTGGCATGGGCGGCGAACAGCGGCCCCAGCGACCAGCTTTCCCTCCAGTCGAAGGCCGCCATGCCGCCCGGCGGGATATGGGCGGCGGTCCAGTCGACGCTTTCGCGCAGCCAGTCGGGCAGGGCAGCGCGATAGCTCTCTGCGGCGGGCGATCCCCTGTACAGCATGTCGTGATTGCCGCTGATCAGGATCGCGCCGTCCCGCGCCGCCGCGCCCTGCACCAGTTCCAGCGTCTCCAGCGGCTGCACGCCATAGGTCAGCAGGTCGCCCAGGATCAGCATCCGGTCGAACCCCTCCCGCCGCGCGGCGGTAAGGGCCAGTTGCAGCGGGTCGCTGGCCGCATGGATGTCGGTCAGCGCGGCTATTCGCATGGCGACACCGGCCGGGCCACAGGGGGCGGGGCGAAGCGGAGACGGCGGGCTTCGATCAGTTCCCGGTACAGGTCGAGATGTGCTGCCGCGCAGTTTTCGATGGAGAAGCGCCGGGCGACCCGCAGCGCGCCCTGCGACAGCGCGGCGTAGCGGGCGTCGTCGCCCAGCACATCCGCCATGGCCTGCGCCAGCGCGGCGGGATCGGAGGGCGGGACGAGCTGGCCGTTGACGCCGGGCGAGACCATTTCCCGGTTGCCCGCCACCGCGGTGGCGACGATGGGCAGGCCGCTCATCGCGGCCTCTATCATCGCGATGGGAAAGCCTTCCCACAGCGAGCAGTTCACGAACAGGTCCGCCTGCCGCATCAGCGCGTCGACGTCGCTTCGGGCGCCGAGCAGTTCCACCGGTTCTCCAGCCGCCTGCACCGCAAGCCGGCCGAACTCCGGCCCCGCCCCGGCGATGCGGATGCGGGCGGAACGGCCCCGCGCCGCCAGCGCATCCACCAGCGGCCGGGCGGCGCGGAGCAGGGTGGGATAATCCTTCTGCGCCGACACCGTGCCCACGGCGAGGATCGTCGGATCGCGACCGGCGGCTGCGCGTGGCTGTCCGGTCCGGAAGCGGGCGCCGGCGGCGTTCAGGATCATGCGGATCGGCTTGCGGGCATGGCCGCGCAGCAACGCCTCGCACTGGTCGCTGATCGCGACATAGCCGTCGACGATGCAGTTGAAGAGGGCGAAGGCCGACGGAGGAAAGGAGAGGCGGCTGTTATGATGGGTCAGCACCACCGGCACGCCGGGCATGGCCAGGGCGAGGGGGAGGAGCGCGCGGGCGCTATGGGCGTGGATCACATCGGGCCGGATCGTCCGCAAGGCGCGGCGCAGCGCCAGCGCCCCGCCGGGCAGATTGTTGCGATTGGCGAGTCCCAGCGAAAGGGCGGTGGCGCCGCCAGCCCGCACCCGCGCCATCATCGCCGCCTCGGTATCCGGCGCGTTGCCGACCTGCGCGGCGTCGCTCAGCGAAAGGACCGCTGGCTGATGCCCGGCCCCCGCAAAGGCCTCCGCCAGATTGCAGACCAGCATCTCTGCCCCGCCGGACGTAAAGCTGGTGATGATCGAACAGATGCGCATATCAGCGCGCCAGGTCGACGCCGGTGGCCGCCAGCAGCGCCAGGGCGCGGGGCGACAGGTCGGCGCGGCAGCGTTCCAGCACCAGATCTGCCTGGTCGGGCCTCAGCCACTCGCCGAAGGCGCCCGCCTTGCCGCTGCGCATGCGCAGGCTCTGGTCGTCCTTGCGATCATAATCATGGCCCGGAATGCCGCTTTCCCGCTCCTTGTCGCGCATCCGGTCGAATTGCGCGGCGGCCACGGCGCGGGCGAGCATGTCGGGCTGCGGCTCGACGCCCAGAAAGGCGAGGATGGCGGCGGCGGTCGGCATGGGTTCGGCCAGCATATGCTCATAGCTGATCAGGTGATGCGGTCGCCCCGCCAGCCCCGCCGCCCAGCCGTTCAGATAGCCGGTGAGCGCCGCCATCCCATATTTGGGCTCATCGAGGAAAGCCGCCATGTCGCCGGAAAAGCTATGCTTGTGCCGGGTTGCGTGGAAATAGGCGGACACGATCACGTCGCGCGGATCGCGGACCAGGAACAGGACCGGCCGGTCGAGGAACAGCCGCTCGCGATAGGGCAGGTGGCTGACCAGGATCAGCGGCAGTTCGGCCTCGCCCGCCCGCCCGATGAAGGCGTCGATGCCGCGCACCGGATCGCGGTCGAAATTGGGCAGGATGCGGAAGGTGCTGGTCAGATCGGGCTCGAAGCCCAGCTTCGCGCTTTCCGCGAAATAGCAGGAGAGCAGGTAGCGCAACCATGTCCGCCCGCTCTTGGGGTAGGACACGAGAAAGGCGTCGGCCCGCGCCGCCGCCAGCCGCAATGGCGGTTCGTCCCGCAGCCGCCGACGCATCGCCCGCGCAAAGCCCTTCAGCGACATCATGTTCATGATCCTGCCCTCACGCGATGATGGTCGAGAATGCTGGTGATGACCGACTGCCAGCGGGCAAGCACCCGATCATGGCCGAAATCGGCCATCCGCTCCCGCGCCGCCTGTCCCAGCGCCGCGCGCCGCGCCGGGTCGGCGCACAATGCCACGATGGCGTCGCCCAGCGCCGCGCCGTCGCCATTGGGCACCAGCAGGCCGCTTCGGCCATGCCCGATCATTTCGGCCGGACCCCATTGGCAATCGAAGGAGACGACCGGCAGGCCCGCGCCCATGGCCTCGCCCACGACGATGCCCCAGCCTTCGAAGCGGGAGGAGAGGACGAACAGGTCGGTCTGGGGAATCCAGTCGCCCGGCCTTTCCGTCACGCCGGGCAGGCTGACCCGACCGGCCAGGCCCAGCCGGTCGCGCTGCCGCTCCAGCGCCGCGCGCTCCGGCCCCTCGCCCCAGATCACCAGCTTCCAGTCGGGAATGCGTTGCGCCACATGGGCAAAGGCGTCCAGCAGCAGGTCGAAGCCCTTTTGCGGCACCAGCCGCCCCACGGCTCCGATAGTGCGGCCGTCCGACCGGCGATCCGGCGCGGCGCCGGCAGGCGGCACCGGATTGGGGATCACCCATCCCTTCACGTCCATGGCGCCCCTGAACCAGTTCATCGCCCCTTGCGTCATGGTGATGAGGCCCACGGCATGCGGATAGGTCATCTGCCGCAGCCGGCTCCAGACCGGCCCTACGGTCTGGAGCGCGGGATTGTTGCGTTCCGACACGATCACGGGGATATGCAGCGACCGCGCGGCCAGGACGGAAAGGATGTTGGTGCGCGTCAGGAAGCTCACGACCAGTTCCGGCCGCACCGCCTTCAACGCCCGCCTCAGCAGTCTCTGCCGCCGCAGCATCGTCAATGCACCGGTCGCGGCGGCGCGACGCCGCGACTTCATGCCCAGCCTGACGATCCGCACCTCCGGATGATAGGCGTAATAGGAGGGGGCGGACGGCTCCTCGAACACGATCAGGGTGATGCTCCAGCCCTGCGCCGCGAAATGGTTGCACAGCAGGCTGACGATATGTTCCGACCCGCCGGCGCCCAGCCCCGGAAGGACGAAGGCGAGCATGGGTGGCCTGGATGCTCTTACCAGCATGGCGGCGGGGTCCTGTATAATCACGCTGTTATGCGGGGCCAGTGTCTTTGGCGGGCGATCCCAAGTCCATTGCGCGAAGGGGTTAGGGGGTGGCGCTTTGGATCAGTCCTGTCCCACCCCGGCACGGCTGCGCGTCAATAATGGATGCGCAGTTCAAGCCCGGCGCGGGTGCGGTCGAATTCGTCCAGCGCGACGCTGCTGTCGCGTTTGGAAAAGCGCGCTGTCGCCGCGATGGCGACCCGGCGGTTGACGGCATATTCCAGTTCGCCGGTGACGCCATAGAGATTGTCGGTGTCGTCGACGCCGAAATATTTGCTGCGGCGGTAGAGAATCCCCAGCCGCCCCCTCAGATTGTGGCGGATTTCCTGGTTTATGCCGAGCCGGAAGCGCATGTCCTCACGCGATTGCACCCCGGTCCTGTAGGTGGCGACATTGCCGACGAAGCCGTCCAGCGTGATGGTGGTGCGCGGGCGAGGGGCATAGGTCAGCCCGATCTGCACCGACATGCGGGTTTGCGATTCGATCCGCCTGTCCTTCGCGTCGAGGCGATAGACGCCCACCGCGGCATCGCCGCGCAGCGTGCCGCCCGGATCGATGGCGATGCCCACCCGGCCGCCATAGGTCGACGCATCGCGGTTGAACTGGCCTGGCACGGGGGCCAGCCGGAAATCGCGATGCGCCGCGACGCCCTCCACGAAGAGGCTCGTCAGCGGCGACACGCGCAGCATCACCCGCGCAAGGCCGCCGACGGCATCCAGGTCGCGCTCCTCGTCTATGGTGCGGGTGTAGCGCATCCGCGCGCCGGTCGCCTTGAACAGAAATCCGATACGCGAACCCTGATGCAGATAGGACAGGTCGCCCTCCACCAGATTGAGTTCGCGCGGGCCGATGCCGGGCAGGGTGTTGCCCTCCGGCTCGCCTCGATCCTCTATGATATGCTGCCAACCGGCGGCGACGTTCAGCCGGTCGGCGGCCGACGGGTTCCAGTTCAGCCCGGCCGACAGGCGCCCGCCCACCGCATCTTCCTTGTCATACTGGAAATATTTGCGGAAATCCCCCTCGGCCCGCGCGGTCAGCTCCAGTGCGCCGCCCTTGCGCAGCAGGTCGACATAGGGGCGGACCTGAAGGCGGAAATCGTCCTTCTCGCCAAAGGCCTGGGCATAGATATTGCTGTCATATTCCAGCCGGGCGCTGCCGCCGATCCTGACGGTCGCGCTGCCCAGCGCCAGCGGCGTCGGTTCGAACAGCGCGGCGGGTTCGCCCTGCAACGGGTCGGAAGCGTCCATGTCCTGCGCATGGGCGTCAGGCAGGGCAGCCATCAGCAAGAGGGCGGCCGCGCCCCCCGAGGCCGGACCAAATGCCGGGCGGCGCATCAAAACCACTTCTCATAGATGCGCAGCGTGTCGCCCGGCTGGATCATGTCCCGCTCGCCCGCGCGGCCGACCACCTGCCGCCCGTCGACCATGCGGGTGATGGCGACGCTGCCCTGTTCGGCGCGAAAGGTGTATCCGCCCGCAACCGATACCGCCGCCAGCACCGACATGCCCGCGCGATACTGATATTCGCCGGGACTCTTCACCTCGCCCAGCACATAGAAGGGGCGCAGCTTCACCGGCTGCACGCTGACGGTGGGCGCATTGAGCAACTGGCGCTGGGTCAATTGCTGGGCAATGCTGGCCTGCAATTCCGGCACCGTCTTGCCGCCCGCGTCGACATCGCCCAGCACCGGCAGGGAAATCTGTCCCCGATCGTTGATCGTGTAGCTGCTGTCGCCGGAATCGGTCCCGCTGAGGCCCGGAATCGCCACCCGCACCTCGTCCCCCGCGCCCAGGCGATAGGCCACGGTCGGCGCGGGCGGAAGGCTGGCCAGGCCCGACAGCCCGCTCGAACAAGCCGTCGTCAGGGCGAAAAGGCCAAGGAAAAGGCCATGATGAAGCCGGTTGCGCATCTGTGTCCCCTCTGGATGGATAGGGCGGAAGTTTAAGCCCTTTGGCTGATTCAGGGGCGGGCAATAACGGCTGGCAGGCAGGCAAAAAGGGGCGAGAGCCGGGGCGCTTTGGGGGTGATACGAAGGAGGCGTGCCTGCCATATCGTGCGCCTGAAGGCAGGAGCAGCTACCGTCAGGCCGCCAGTTTCCTATCCTGCCTCCAATGGCTGAGGTCCCGTCCGATCAGCTCCTCCAGATCGGCGATGTCCCGCGCATAATAATCGACCATCCGCTGGCGGAGCGTCGCCGGCAGGGGGGGATAGGCGATCTGCCGCGCGAACATGCCGCGCACCTTTTCGAACATCGCATTGCCGCGCAGGGGCCGCACCGCTTCCTTCAATGGCGCCAATGCGGTGCGCACGGGCAGGGGCAGGAATCTTTCGCTGCTGTCGTTGCGCGGGTCGGCACCCACCTGCGTCGAATAATGGCAGGGGGCGCCGATATGGTCGCTGACGATGGCGACGCTCGCTTCGGGCGCGGCCTTCACATCCTCGAACAGCAGCACCTTGATCTGCTCGGCATCGAAATGCGTGAGCCAGCGGCGCAGATGCCTGGCGTAAAGCCCGTCCTCCAGAAAGCGCGGCTGGTCGCTTGGCCGCCCGTCCAGATAATGTTCCGGCCCCTTCGTCACCGTGCCGCGCCGGAACAGCATCTTGTAATCCGAATAGGCGCGGTCGACCGGATTGCGGAGCTGCACCACCAGCCGCGCCCTGGGCAGGACGGCGGCAAGACGGGCGGGCGCGTCCGGATGGGCGAGATAATCGGCGGACTTTTCCCCCAGCATCTGGTCGGGCCGGGCGCCATCGAAGAAACGGCGGTAATGGTCCAGGCCGCGCGCATGGTCCTGGCTGAAGAAATGCGGCTCCGGCGCGGGCAGGTAGATGGCCGGGTTGTCCTGAAGCTGGTTGTGGATCCAGGTCGTCGCGCCCTTGACGGCGCCGATGATGACGAAATGCGGCAGGCGGTCGTTGGTCATCCTCTTTCCCCTCTTCGTCCGGATGGCAGTTCCGCCATGGCGATCTCCAGGCAGTTGGCGAGGCGATGCATGTCGCCTTCGTCCAGCAGATGGTCGACTGGAAAGGCGATGCTGCGGCGGCCAAGATCCTGCGCCACCGGCAGGGCGCCGTCGCGGCGCACCTGCCGGTCCGCAAAGGCGGCTTCGCCCGTCATGTCGGCGCAGGAACCGCTGCCCACGGGCATGCCCATCTGCGCCATGCGGCCTATGATCGGCGTGGTTCCCGTCTCCCCCAGCCGGTCGGCGGCGATGGTCACATAGAGCCGGTAGAAGGCGTGACCGACCTCGGCCGGAATTTCGGGCACCTCCACCGCCCGATTGGCGCGCAGCAGCCGCATCAGGGTCGCGGCGTTGCGACGGCGGGCGGCCAGCCAACCGGGCAGCTTGGCAAGCTGCGCCCGCCCGATGGCGGCCTGCATCTCCGTCATCCGCCAGTTGCTGCCGAAGCTGTCGTGCAGGTAGCGAAAGCCGTTCGTCGTGGCCGGCGCGAAGAATTTGTCCGGATTCTTGCCATGGTCCTTATAGGCCCAGGCCGGTTTCCAGTGCCTTTCCTGCCGCAGCAGGAGCATGCCGCCTTCCCCGCCGGTGGACATGATCTTGTCGGTGCAGAAGGAAAAAGCGGCGGCATCCCCAAAGCTGCCCACGGCCCGGTCGTGAAGGGTCGCGCCATGCGCCTGCGCGCAATCCTCGACCAGCCACAGGCCGCGTTCATCGGCCAGCGCGCGCAGCGCCGTCATGTCGCAGGGCCAGCCCGCCAGATGCACGCACATTATCGCCCGGCTGCGCGGCGACAGCATGCGGCGGGCGGATTCCGGGTCGATATTGTTGCTGACCGGATCGATGTCGGCAAAGACCGGCGTTGCGCCGACCGCGACGATGCAGGCCGCGCTGGCGAAGAAGCTGCGCGAGGGCAGGATCACCTCGTCTCCAGCGCCGACGCCCAAGGCCCGCAGCGCCAGTTCCAGCGCGACCGTGCCGTTGCTGACCGCGATGCCGTGGGGCATGCCGCAAAATGCCGCGAACTCGGCCTCGAAGGCGCGGTTTTGCTCGCCATGGACCATGGCATTGACCCGCCCGGTCTCCAGAACCCGCGTCACCGCCGCGATCTCGTCGGGCTCATGCTGCGGCCAACGCAGCGCGGCATGATCGAGCGGACTGCGGCGGAGCGGAAGCTGGGACGGAATCTGGGCTTGGGCAGGCGCGGCTTGCATCATTGTTCCCCCAAAAAGTCAGGCGACATCGCGCGGCAGCGGCGAGGACAGGACGGCTGGAATGTCCGTGGGGCGCGGCGGCATCATCAGCAGCGTGTCGGAACTTTCCGCCGCCAGCCGCCGCAATATCTCCGCCCAGCGCGAACTGGCGGAGGCCGCGACCATCTCATGCGTCAGCCGCACCAGCTCATCCGCGTCGCCCGCCGCGATCAACCGGGCAAGCTGGGCGAAGCCCTCCACCAGCATCTCCAGCGGGATGGGGGAGGGCATGGCCTCGAAAATGCCGGGAATGGCGCTTTCGATCTTGTCCTCGCTGCTGTCGAACAGCTCCTCGAACAGCTTTTCGCCGGGACGAAGCCCGATGAACTTGATCGGCACGTCGATTTCCGGCCGCAGCCCGGCCATGCGGATGACGCGGCGGGCGATCTCCACGATCTTCACCGGCTCGCCCATGTCGAGGACGAAGATGGTGCCGCGTTCCGAATCCGTCTCCAATGCGCGGGCGCTGCTTTGCAGGATCAGCAGCACCGCCTCCTGCACCGTCATGAAGAAGCGTTCGATGTCGGGATGGGTGACGGTCAGCGGCTTGCCGCTGGCGAGCTGCTGCTGGAACAGCGGGATCAGCGAGCCGCTGGACCCCAGCACATTGCCGAAACGCACCGTCAGGAAACGCGGACTGTCCGGATCGCAACTGCCGATCAGGTCGAGCGCCTGGCAGTATAGCTCGCCCAGCCGCTTGGTCGCGCCCATCAGGCCAACGGGGTTTACCGCCTTGTCGGTCGAAATCTGAATCATCGCGCGGGCTTCGAATTCGCAGACCGCGTCCGCGACATTGCGCGTGCCCAGAACGTTCGTATGCACCCCGGCGCAGGGATTGGCCTCCACCATCGGCACATGCTTCAGCGCGGCGGCGTGGAAGACGATCTCCGGCCGCCGCCGCTCGAACACCTGCCAGAGCGCGGGGCGCTGACGGATCGAGCAGAGTTCGGCGTGGAAGCGGACATGGGGGAATTTCTCCCGCGCCTCCATCTCTATGGCGTAGAGATTATATTCGCTGTGATCGAGCAGCACGATCTCCGAAGGGGCGTAATAGGCAAGCTGGCGCACCAGCTCGCCGCCGATGGTGCCGCCCGCGCCCGTCACCATGATCCGCGCGCCGGTGACAACCCGTTCCAGATAGCTGTGCTGCACCGTGATTTCCGGCCGCCCCAGCAATTCCGCGAGCGGCATCTTCTCTATCGCCATTCGGTCGCCGCTCAGCGGCTGGGCGCTGGTCCAGGGATTGCGGAAGCGGGAGACCACCAGATTTTCCTGCTCCGCCAGCGCCGCGATGCGCAATATCTGCTGCCGGTCGAGCCGCTCGCTGCTTTCCTGCACCACCAGGCTGACCGGCCGCCGGCCTGCGCGGTCGAGGTCCGCGACGATCCGGGGGAGCATCTCGGGCGAGCCCAATATCGGCAGTCCGCCGACATGCAGCCGCCGCTCATGCCCGTCGAAGGAGATGACGCCGACGATCTCCAGGCCCGAATGGGCGTCGGTGGGGACAAGGTCCGCCATGACCCGCGCCCAGTCCAGTTCGCCGAGCAGGAGGATGCGGCGGCGCGCCTGCACTGTCCGGCGGAGCCGCGCGGAGCGGACATGCTTGAAGAACTGCCGCCGCAGCACGCGCACGGCCAGCAGCGCCGCGACGGTCAGCGGCACGTCGACGGTCAGGAAGACGGTCATGGGCCCGCGCATCATTTTCTGCGGCACCAGCAATCCCGCGGTGATCATCCATATGAGCCAACTGCTGGCGAGCAGGCTGGCCGCCAGCGACAGCGCGTCGCCGATGGACAGGAAGCGCCAGCTTTGCCGATAGGTGCCGACGACGAACAGGACGCTGAGGTTCACGCCGACGAACAGGGCCATGAACCAGGGTTCCAGGAGCGTTCGGGGCATGGGCAGGTCGGACAGGATCAGCCGGGAAAGCACGAAGCTGCCCAGCATGATCAGCGCGTCCAGCGCCAGGATGACGGCCAGCCTGATCGCCCAGAAGCGCGTGGCGCCCCGCGCGGCGAAGGCGCGCGCGGCTGCGTCCAGTCGCAGGAGCATGGCGGCGGGCGGCGTTTGCGCAACGCTGTCCTGCCCGTCCGGCCTGGCTGATGCGATGTTCGGCATTCCGATGTCTCCGAGTCCATGGTCCGCCGGTTGCGGGGGCGGAGGGCTGCCTGGAGGCGCCACCCTGCATGCCGTCCGCAACCGACGGTGGCGCCAAGGCTATCGGAACGGGTGCATCGCGGTAATCGGTCGAGCGGACACTATCCTTTATCCCATGCGCAACCCGACCGGCGCGCCCTTCCGCCCATTGGGGCTATGCCACAGGCTCGATGGCGCCGGACGGCAGGGGCGGGCGGGCGCGGAGGGGAGGCGGATTGCCTCAAAGGGGTAATCTACCGATGCACCGCCGGGCTGCGGGGCGGGCTGTGATAGCTGTCTTCAAGAACTGGATCTGTTCGCCCGCCTGAAGCGGCGGCGTAATCCTGCGCAGCAACATGTGGAAAACCGGAGGGCATAAGCGCCGTGAAAGTCGTGATCCTCTCCAGCCTGTCCTGGTCGCTGATCAATTTCCGCGGGGCGCTGATCGCCCGGATGGTCGGGGAGGGGCATGAGGTCGTCGCCTGCGCCCCGGACGAGGAGCCGGAGGTGCTGGAAAGGCTGGCGCAGATGGGCGTGCGCTTCCGCCGGACGCCGATGGCGCGGGCGGGCACCAACCCGCTGCACGATGCGCGCACTTTGCTGCATTACCGGCGGCTGATGCGGGCCGAGCGGCCCGATGTGGTGGTCGCCTATACGCAGAAGCCGATCATTTATGGCGGTCTGGCGGCACGGCTGTGGAGCCGGGCGCGCTATTTCGCGATCATGAGCGGCCTTGGCTATGTGTTCAGCGAGGAGGCGGATGAGCGCCGCTGGCTGCGCGCCGTCGTGTCCCGGCTCTACCGGATCGGCGTCGCCCGGGCGCGCTGCATCTTCGTCTTCAACGGCGACGATCATCGGCTGATGCGCGAAAGCGGGATCGTTTCGCCGTCGCAGCGGGTGATGCAGGTTCCCGGTTCGGGCATCGACGTGCGCCATTTTGCCGAGCAGGCGCTGCCGGAAGGGCCCTTCACCTTCCTGATGATGGGTCGCCTGATGCGCGACAAGGGCGTGGGCGAATATGTCGATGCCGCACGGATCGTCCGGGCCCGGCGCCCCGACGTGCGTTTTCTGCTGCTGACCCGGCCGGAGACGGAAAATCCGACCGGCTACACCGCCGCCGATCTCGACCAATGGCGCGCGGCAGGGCTGATCGAATTCCTGCCGGAGACGCGTGACGTGCGGCCCTTCATCGCGTCCGCCCATGCGTTCGTGCTGCCGTCCTTCTACCGGGAGGGCCTGCCGCGCACGATATTGGAGGCGCTGGCGACCGGGCGGCCCGTCATCACCACAGACATGCCCGGCTGCCGCGAGCCGATCCGGCATGGCGTCAACGGCCTGCTCGTGCCGCCCCGTGACGGGGCCGCGCTGGCGGCCGCCATGGAAACGATGATCGCCCATCCACGGCGTGTCGCGGCCATGGCCGCAGCCGCCCGGCGGACGGCGGTCGACATCTATGATGTGGACAAGGTGAACGCCATGCTGCTGGACATCATGCAATTGCGCGGTGCGGCCAGTGCGATGCCCATGCCAGCGCCTCCGCCCGCGCTGCTGGTGCCGGAGCGCGCATGACCGCCTGTCTGCGCCCGGCGGGATTGCTGGCGATCGGCCTTTTCGCGCTGCTTGCCCCCCTGCTGTTGCTGCTGTCCCTGCTGGTGCTGCTCTGCCTGGGGCGGCCGGTGCTCTTCCGTCAGGTCCGAAGCGGCCTGGGCGGCCGGCCCTTCGCCATGATCAAGTTCCGCAGCATGCGCGACCTGCGCGACAGCGACGGGGCCTTGCTGCCCGACGCCCGGCGGGTCACGGCTGTTGGGCAGTTCCTGCGCCGCTTCCGGCTGGACGAGCTGCCCGAACTGATCAACATCGCGCGGGGGGATATGGATTTCATAGGCCCCCGGCCGCTGCTGCCCCACAGCATCGCCGCCATGGGCCGCGACGGCGTGGAGCGCGGCAGGGTGCGGCCCGGCCTGACGGGTCTGGCGCAGGTCAGCGGCAACACGTTGCTGACCATCGAGGAAAAGCTGCGCTTCGACCTGCGCTATGTGCGCCACCGCAGCGCCCGCCTCGACGCGCAGATCATCGCCCGCACGCTGCTGGTGGTGGTCGGGGGTGAAAAAAGGATCGACTGGCATGCCGACGAAGCGCGCCCTCCTCATCGGGGCAGTTGAAACCACCCGGATCGCCTTCGAAGCGATCGCCCGCCACCCGGCATGGGACATGGCCGCCATCGTCACGCTCGATCCCGCTCTGGCCGGGCGCCATTCGGATCATGTCGACCTGCGGCCGGCGGCGCGGGAACGGGGCTGCCCGGTCATCCATGTCGACAATATCAACCGGGAGGAAGCGCTGTCCGCCATCCGGGACGCGGGCGCGGACATCGCCTTCGTCATGGGCTGGTCGCAGATTTGCGGGACCGCCTTTCGCGCGCTCTTTCGCGACCGGGTGATCGGCTATCATCCTGCCGCCCTGCCCCGGTTGCGCGGCCGCGCGGCCATTCCCTGGACGATATTGCAGCAGGAACCGATCACGGCGGGAACGCTGTTCTGGATCGATGCGGGGACGGACACGGGCGACATAGTCGACCAGCAATATTTCCATGTCGCGCCGGACGAAACGGCGGCGACCCTCTACGCCAAGCATATGCGGGCGCTGGCCGTCATGCTCGACCGTGCGCTGGAACGGATCGCGGCGGGGGAGATGCCACGCATGGTCCAGGACGAAAGCTGCGCCACCTGGGCCGCGCGCCGGACCCCGGCGGACGGGCTGATCGACTGGCGGCGGTCCGCCGGCGACATATTGCGCCTGATCCGCGCAACGGGCCGCCCCTATCCCGGCGCCTTCACCCGGCTGGGCGGCGCGGACCTCCGGATCTGGGCGGCGGCGCCGTCGGACATGGGCGGGCGTCACGCGGCCCTGCCTGGACAGGTCGTGGCGCGGACGGCGGACGGCTTCACCGTGCTCTGCGGTCAGGCCACCGCCCTTATCGTCACGCAATGGAGCGGCCCGGACAAGCCGCCCAAGCTTCACGCCATTTTGGGGGATTAGCCGATGTCGCTGCCGTTCAACGCCCGCCGGATCGCGGTCGTCGCGCCCCATCCCGACGATGAGATATTGGGATGCGGCGGCACCATGGCGCGGGCGGCATCCGCTGGGGCGGAGGTGCATGTCGTCGTCGTCACCCGCGGCCAGCCGCCGCTGTTCGACGAAGAGCTGGTGCGGCAGATACGCTCCGAAACCCTGCGCGCCCACGGGATGATCGGCGTGGCAGACACCCGGTTCCTGGATTTCCCGGCGGCCGGGCTGGATCAGATCAGGCGAAGCGAACTCAATGCGGCGCTGTCGGAGGCGCTGTCGCGGATCGATCCCGACCTGCTGCTGATCCCCTTCATCGGGGACATCCACCTCGATCATCAGATCGTCTTCAACGCAGCGCTGGTCCATGCCCGGCCGCGTGGGCCCGGCGGGCCGAGCTGCGTTATGGCCTATGAGACGCTATCGGAAACCAACTGGCTCGCCCCCGGCGTCACGCCCGCCTTCATTCCGAACATTTTCGTGGACATCAGCGAGACGATCGAACGAAAGATCGCCGCCTTCCAGGCGTTCCGGACGCAGGTGAAAGCCAGCCCCGACGAGCGGTCCATAGAGGCCATTCGAGCCCTCGCGACGCTACGTGGCGCAACCGTCTATCGTTCCGCCGCTGAAGCTTTTGTTCTGGTTCGACAAATTAATTAACATGTGTTACTTCGCGGGCGAATCGCTTCATTAGCGAAACGATGTCGCAACGGGCCCCTAGACCGTTTGCGATACCACCAAAGTGGTAAGTTTGACTGCCGCTGGCGCAGCATATTGCACAAGTGGTAAGAAAAATTCAGCAACTTAACAATGTGTTAACGCCTTGTCGCGCGCACCCGAAATTTCCATTGTACATTCGGGGACTCTCACGGCACAAATATGTTACTGATAAGTTGTTGAAACGAAAAGAAAGGGTCGCACTACAGGCATTTGATTACTGGTCTTCTACATTCCGTTTGGGGCCTGCTTACGGACGTAGAAGAGATCATGAGGGGACCACCCAATGTCTTACCCAGTTAATGTGCGTCTGTTGTGCGGTAATGCGATCGTTCGGGAGGGGCTTAGCCGCATCCTGATGGAACGGGATTTCCGTGTAACCCAATATCCCAACGTGGCTACGGTGCTTCAGCAAGTCGAGGTGCCGGAAGAAGATACCGAACCATCCCTGTTGCTGATCGACGACGGAACCGACGCGATGGATGTCGAGACGCTGTCGGTTCTGCAGAAACGTTTTCCCTGTTCCTACCTTGTCCTTCTATCCGACCGATTCGATTTCCAGATCATGCTGAAGGCGTTCCGGCTGGGGGCTCTGGCCTATATCGTCAAGGAAATCTCCTGCGACCGGCTGGTGGCGACGCTGCGGCTGGTGGCCATGGGTGAGCGCGTCCTTCCACCGCAACTGGCGGACGAACTGCAATCCCGGCCCAGCCTGACCGATGCCCTGGAAGTCGAACGCCCGGTGGATGCGGCCTGCCTGTCCGACCGGGAACTGGAAATCCTGCGCTGGCTCATCATGGGATGCCCGAACAAGGTCATCTCCAAGCGGATGGACATCAGCGAGGCGACGGTGAAGGTCCATGTGAAGGCCGTGCTGCGCAAGCTGCGCGTCAAGAACCGGACCCAGGCGGCGATCTGGGCGGCCAATCACGGCATGCGCGGGCGCGTGACGGAAGTCGAACCCGAACTGCCCGTCGCCATTCCCCATCCGGCGCAACTGCCGGTGCTGGAGATGGCGGGCGTCGCAAGCCGCGCCTGATCCGCGCATTCCCGAGGCATCGCGCGCCGGCGCGATGATGCAACGAAGAATCTGGAGCGTGCGACGGCGTCCGATGCGACGCCGCGCGTTCCAGGGGGATCGTCATGGCCTATGATGTGAAGGGCGTGCTGACCGCACGCGCCTTGCCGATGCTGCGCGGCCGGTTTTCGGGCTTCCTGGTCAAGGGAACCCGGGGCCGGCTGGTCGCAGTGGGGCATTTGCTGTCGGGCAATTTCCTGAACGCGCTGATCATGCTGGTCAGTGTGGCGATGGCGGCCCGGTCGCTGGGACCGGCCACCTACGGCGTCATGGTGCTGGTGCTGTCCTATAATCGCGTGGTCGAACGGATATTGCGCTTCGAATCCTGGCAGCCGCTGATCCGCTTTGCCGTGGAGGAAGAATCCAGGGGCTCGCCGCGCCGGATGCAGCGGCTTTACTGCTATGGCCTGATGCTGGACATGGGCGCAGCGGCGGTGGCGGCCGTCAGCGCGATTGGCCTGGCGTGGCTGTTCGGGCCGCTGTTCGGCCTCAAACCCCTGCATGTGGAGCTGGTGGCGATCTATTCGGTCGCGACCCTGTTCAACATCGCGGGGGTGCCGACCGCGGCGCTGCGCCTTTCCGGCCAGTTCAAGATGCTGGCCTATGCGCAGGTCGCGGGCAATGTGCTGCGCATCCTGCTCGCCTTCCTCTGCATGGTGACGCATGCCGGCGTGATCGGCTTCATGGTCGCGTGGACGGTGTCGCAGGCCCTGGGTTCGGTGCTGGTCTTCTGGGTCGGCTTCCGCGCCCTGAGACAGATGGGGATCCCCAATCCGCTGCACGCCCGGCTGAAGGGGCTGGTGAAGGATTTTCCCGGCTTCTTCGGCTTCGCCTGTTCGACCAACCTGTCGCTCACCCTGCGCGTCATCACCACGGAAGCGGACTCGCTGTTCGTGGGCGCGGTGGCGGGCAGTTCGGCCGCGGCGGTCTATTATCTCGCCAAGCGCATCGCCAAGGTCGCGACCCAGGTCGGCGCTCAGGTGCAGGCGGTCGTCTATCCCGATGTCGCGCGGATGTGGGCGAACGGCAATATCCGCAATTTCCGGGCGGCCACGCTGCAGGTGCAGATGGCGTTGGCGGCGGTCGGCTTCGTCATGTTGGCTGGGGCCTGGCTGCTGGGACCGTTGCTCATCCGGGTCGGGCCGGGCGTGGCCTATTCGGAAACCTATATCCTGCTGCTGACGCAGTTGGTTGCGGTGATGCTGATGCTGCATGCCGCGCCTTCCCGGTCAGCGATGCTGGCGATGAACCGAAGCTGGACGGTCCTTGCGATCTCGGGCTTCGGAACGGCGCTGTTCGTGGCGGTCGCGGCCTATGCCGTACCCCGCTATGGACCGATCGGCGGGAATATCGCCCATGTCGTGCTGGGCGTGGTGACGGCCGTGTTGCTGGACGTGAGCTGGCTGCGGCGGGCGAAGCCCCGGCCGGTCGCGGCGAGCATGGGATGAGCCGGGCGGGAGGTGGCTATTTCAAGACCTTCCTTCTCCCTTGAAGGAGAAGAATAGGAAGCCTTCGCGACGAAGGAGCCTGGGTTGATTTGGAGGGAGGAAGCGGGTCTGCGGCCCGCGCGATCCGTTGGATCGCACCCCCTCACCCAGCTACGACTAAGGCAGCAAGCTGCCAAGTCTGCGCAGCCCTCTCCCTCAAGGGAGAGGGATAAAGCGGGTGTCCGCTTCCCACCCGTTCCGTTAATCCTCGCCCCCGCCCTTCAACAGATGCGCGACGATCTGGGTGCGGTTGGATGCGCCGTTCACCGCCATGATCGCCCGCACATGGACCTTCACCGTGCTTTCGCTGATGTTCAGCCGCTGGGCGATGTCCTTGTTGGATGCGCCCTGCGCGAGCAGGCGCAGCACGTCGCGCTGCCGCTTCGTCAGCAGCTTGAACCTGTCCACCGCCTGGGCGATCCGCTCGGTCAGGCCGTCGACCGTGTCCGGCTGGCGCCTGTGCAAGGTGGCGGCAAGCGCGGCCGGATAGACCGCCAGCCCCTCCTTCAGCAGGAAAAGCACGCGCTGCATGCTGACGATGCCGGTACTGGAGCGCAGCAAGGCCTGCGCCCCCGCCGCGATAGCCGCCTGCATCAGCGCTTCATTGCCATGGTCCGCGATCACCAGGATCGCCGCGGCGGGCCATAGCTGCTTCGCCTGTGCGATCTGCAGCGGCAGGGCGGCGCCTTCCAGTTCGGATTCCCCGGTCTGGAACAGGATGATGTCGGGCGGCTCGCCGGCTTCCGGCTGGTCCAGGCTGGATTGCTGCAATATCCGAACGCCCGCCGTCTCCAGCGCCACGGCAATGCAGGCCCGGCGAAGCGGGCTTCCGTCGAGGATCAGCAGATTGAGACGAAGGGCATCCTCTTCCACTATTACGCTTTCGAAACGAACAGAAGACGCCTCCTGCAAAGGCGGCAGGCGGCTCATGCCGCCTTGCGCGTGAAGACGTGCCGGACGCGGTCCGTCCAGCTCTGGCGGATGGGGAAGCTGTCGGAATAATAGGCGGCCGATCCCATGTAGAACTGGACCGCGTCGCCATAGCCGCGACGGGCATGGTCCTCATAATCGACCTGGTTGAACACGGCCCCGACCACCTGGTTGTTCACCATCTGGAGCGAGGCGCGCAACTGTTCGACCGTCGTATGCCCCCAGCGCACGACCATCAGCGTCGAATCCGCCAGCGAGGAGAGAGTCCGCGCATCGCGCACCGCCAGGATGGCCGGCGCGTTGATGACCACCAGGTCGAAGCGCTCGCGCAGATCGTCCAGCAGGCGGCCGACCTGCCAGCCCTGCACCACGGCGGCCGGATTGCGAATCTGTTCGCGGGTGCTGAGCACCACCGGCATCAGCGCGACGGGCGCCGCGCCTTCGGCGGCGTCATGGTCCACATGGCGTTCGGCCTGCGGGATCAGCCGGCGGCTTTCCCCCGCATGGGTCAGCACCTCGATCAGGTCCGGCGTGTCGGAACCGTCCTGGATCGAACGCAGGATGCTGGGGCCGGGGCGGCGCAGGTCGAGGTCGACCACGATGGCGCGGCGGCCCATGGAGGCGGCGGCGGCCGCCAGCGTCAGCGCGACGCTGGACTTGCCGTCGCCCGGCAGTGGCGATGTCACCAGCACCCGCTGGCTGGTTCCCTGATGGGGCAGTTCCCCGATCTCGCTGGCCAGGTTGCGGGCCACCTCCGTGAACAGGGACTGCGGCTGGGTGGTCACCGGATTGTCCTCGATCGTGGTGCCGATCGATTCCTCCAGCTTCGGCAGCATCGCCAGCGTGCGAAGGCCGAAGAGGCGGCGGAGCTGGTCCCCGCTGCGCAGCCGGTTGTCGAACATCTCGATCCCCAGCACGATCAGGAAGGCGAGGACGGACGAGCCGACGAACGCGGCCAGCGCCATCTTCTTGGGCGCGGGCGCGACGGGCTGGAGCGGCACCGCCGCCGCCGAGACCATGGTCGAGTTGACGCCGGTGGTCTGCAATTCCGACTGCACCGTCTGGGCGCGCTGCGCCGTGGTGAGATAGGCCTGCCGCGCCACCTCCGCCCGGCGGTCGAGGATGGAGAGATCGACCAGATTGGCGTTGTTGCGGAAGGCGGCGCCGGTCATGGCGTTGAGCTTCGCCTGCAACTGGCCGGCCCGGGCAGAGGCAGCGTTCGCCTCCGCCAGCGCCATCGCCCGTTCGCGCCCGGCATCGGTGTCGTTCCGGGTCTGCTGGGTCGCGACGACGGAGGCGCGCTCCTGCACCAGCGCCCTGCTCACCTGTGCGATCTGGGCCGACAGCGCCTGCATCTGCGGATGGTTGGCGCCCATCTGGACGGAGATTTCGGAGCGCTGGCGGATCAGGTCGTCATATTGCTTCTGCAGATTGTCGAGCGCGGGGGAGGTCGCGCCCGCCACCGTCCGCATGCTGGCGGCGCGGCTGACGCCGGCGGCCTGCGCCTGCATCGCGCTGCTCATCGCGGCGGTGGACGCCGCCTCCACGGCGATGCGGTTCATCTGCTGATAGTCCTCCGCACTGCCAGCGCCCATCGGCATCAGGTGCTGGCGGCGGAAATCGGCAACGGCGCGCTCGGCCAGCTCCACTTCATGGGCGAGGCGCCTAGTTTCCTTGTCGAGCGCGGTGCTGAGACCGTTGCGCCATGTCTGGCGGCGCTGGGAGCGCATCTTCTGCAGGCTGTCGACGAAGCGGTTGGCGATGCGCGCGGCCAGTTCCGCCTTGCGCGACTGGACCGTGATGTCGATGAAGTCGGAATCGGTCGAACTGACCACGCGGGTGGTCTTGGTAAGCTGCGCGGCCGCCTGCTGCACCGTCATCTGCACGCCATGGGTGAAGGCCTGGTTGCGATTGAGGTTGAGGTCGCGCACCACCTGCTCCGCCAGCGCCTGCGACCGGTACATGCGCGCCTCATTGGCGACGCGCTGCTGGTTGCGGGTCGCGTCGGCCTGGTTGGAACCGGTGGAATCGTTGAGCTCCACCTGCACGGTCGCCGTCGCTTCATAGCGATTGGGCAGTTGCAACTGGACGATCAGCACCACCACGACGCAGGCGATGACGATGCTGGCCACCAGCTTCATGTGGCGGTGGAGCAGGAACCAGATCTGCCGCGCGGACATCTGCTGCAACTCGAAGGACAGGTCGCGCGGCTTTTCCGCGCCGCCGCCCGGCGCGGCGCCATCGATCAGAGTGAGCTGTGCAGACGCCATGATAGTCTCCCGGTCGCATCGGCGCGCGGACGCGCCCCGCCGTCAGGGCCGTCCCCAATGCAGCGATAGTGCGGGTTGCGGCGGAAGAGCGCAAAAGCGCATCGGGGACCGGCGATGCGCATAGGTGCTAAACCCTTCGGATCAAGGCGGGGGCCCATGCCCTGTCCTGACCGAAAACCCATCGATGGCGTCTCGAACCCGCCAGCAATGGGTCCAGAGCCTACACATTTCTGATGCGTGTCTGACTATTCCGGATCGCCCCATTCCGCGCCATTGTGCGAAAGTTGATCGAGGATAAGAACGCTCCGCACGAGGGGACCGGCCATGATCGCGGAGCTGGCATATCAGGAACTGGAACCAGGATCGCTCGCCCGGCTGTTCGGGGCTGGCCATGCCGCGGTGCTGGTGCGTTGTCCGGAAATCGTGGCCGAGCTGTGGCGCGGCCTGCTGGAGGACAGGGCGGAGCAGATGCCCTGGGAAGCGCCGCTGGTCGACATCGCCCGCAACTATCATGGCAGCGGCGACATCACCGCCAGCCTGGGCGACCTCTTCTACTTCCAGCCCGGACGCCATGGCTATATCGCCCGGAAAATGGCCCTGTCACGCGGGGCGGGGGAGGATCATGCCACCGTGCGTCCTGCCTATTTCGTGCAGGGTGGGCAGCATTATGCGCCCGGTCAGGCGCTGTTGGATCGGTGCTGGGCCATCGGCTGGCGGTTGATGACGGCGCTCGCGCCGGAGGGGACGCCGCCTGGGGATTTCCATGTCGTGGTGCAAAGGCTGAAATATCAGGAAAGCGCGGGCGATTTCGAGCGGCTGGGCGCGCTGGCGCGCAATTCCATGGGGCGCTGGGGCCGTGCGGGCTGCGCGCTGGATGAAAGGCGGTGGCAGGCGGCGGGGGTGCTCAGCCCGCGCGGCCTGTCCGACCTCTATGGCCTGTTGGCCGATGTGCCGGTCCTTGGGCGGTTGTTGCAGGGCATCAACCGCCTGTTGCTTCGCCGCGACCGTAGCAGGGACATCGCGCCGGGCCAGAAGCTGATCGAGGGCGCGCATTTCGACTATCGCTATTTTTCCGCCCTGTGCGGCGAACGGACGCAGATGCTGACGCAGGTCTTTGCCGGCGGGCGATGGATAGACCTGCCGATCGACCGCGCGACGCTGGCCGTCTTCCCCGGCAGCATGGCGACGCAGGCCTATGGCATGCGGCACGTGCTGCACCGCGTGCTGCATGTGGAGAAACCCGGCCAGACCGGCGGCGATCCGCGGACGGACAATGTGACGCTGCTGATCGGATCGGCTTAAGCGGAGACAGTAAAGAAGGGGACAGGGATTTTCACCATTGGGTGAGTGCCTTCGCGGGAGCATGTCGCGTTTCGACGGGCAAAACCGATTGAATCCCCGCCTTGCCTATAATTCAGGCAGGGGCTGCGGCCCGACAGGCCGCGCATAGATCAGCCGCGCCGCTTCCGGCCTTGCCTTGCGGGGGACATAGATCGTCGCCAGCGCCACCATCACCGGCATCACCCACATGCGCGAATACATGTGCGGGTAGGACAGGGTGTAGATCAGGAACACCAGCACCACCGCCACCGCCATTGCGCCCTTGTCGCGGCTGGTGCGCAGTCCGTTCGCCGCCAGCAGGGCGATCAGCCCCAGCAGGAGGATCAGCCCGCAAAAGGCGATCGCCCCGCCCTCGTTCCAGATCAGCAGGAACAGGTTGTGCACCGGATTGTCATAGGCGCTGAGTTCGCGATAGCGGTCCACGCCCATGCCGATGACGGTATAGTCCTCGGCAAAACCCCAGGCTTCCTCCATGAGCTGCGACCTGTTGAGGAATGTCCCCGCCTGGTTGATGTCGCCGCTTTCTACGGCATTGCCGACGCGCTCCTGGAAAGCCTTGGGCAGCGGGGCGCCGCTGGCGAAGAACAGCCCGGCCGCCACCGCCACCGCCAGCCCCAGGCGGAAGATGTAGCGCACGCCCATCAGCAGCAATGTGGTGAAGATCGCCAGCAGCGAGGCAGAAAATCCGGTGAAGGACGCGCTCAGCATCAGGCCCCAGAGCAGCAGGATCAGGCAGGCGACTCCGGCAAGGCCGCCGATCAGCCGATGGCGCATCGAATAGAGCAGCATCGGCAGCGAGAAGGCGACCACCGCGCCGTTGGGATTGGGCTGGCCCGCCATGGACCCCAGGCGCCCATTGCCGGTGATGAAGCCGTCGCCCAGCCAGTGCAGCGTGTCGTGATAGGTCAGGAACGCGCTGGCGGCGATGCCGACCGCTTCGGAACAGGCGATGCCCAGCATGAAGATCAGCGGCGCCTTGCGGATCGTGCCTTCCTCCTGCTGCATCAGCAGGATCGGGATGCAGAGGAAGGCGACGGTATATTGCAGGGCGATGTTCACCCAGCGCAGCGGATCGCCGTTGATGATCGATCCGATGAACAGCCCGCCCAGCATCATCACCAGCCCCGCAAGCCAGAAGGGCGTGAGCGAGCGGAAGGGCGTGACGCTCAGCCGCCCGCGCAACGCGGAGATGGAGAAGCTGATGAGGAAGAAGAGGTCGGAAAAGGTGAGATTGATCTGGCCGACGCGCAGCAGGCCCCAACCGCTGAGGAAGATCGCCGTCATCAGGCACCAGCGCGCGATCCTGTCCCAGATTTCTTCATGCGCCGCGAAAATATCCGTCGCGGCGGCGGATGCTGAACCATGGGAGGCGGGGCTGGCGAGAGTCGTCACGGTGGCATAGGCTGGGCCTGGCGACTGCTCCGCGCAAACGCCCTTCGGGGCAGGGCATCGGGCGATTCCAGCCAGCCCGCCTTATCCGAATTTGCCGGAGGATCAGCCTTGTGATCCGTTGAAATGGCCTTGGGACTGACGGGATAACGGCAGCCCGAGCGCCACCGGACCGGCAGGCGTCTCGTGCAACGAGGACAAGCCTGGTGACGGATGCGATCCTGCCCCTGCGCGACAGCGAACCGCCGGCGACGGTGGAGCGGACCGTCGATCCTTCGACTCGTGCCGCGCGGCAGGGACCGGTCAAGCTGATCTATGTGGCCGGTTACGGGCGGAGCGGGACGACCCTGCTCGACATCGCGCTGGGCGAGCATCCGGCGATCATGGGCGCGGGTGAGGTGACGACGCTGGCGCGGCATGTCTGGGACCGGGGTGAATATTGCGCCTGCGGAGCGCGGGTGCGGGACTGTCCGCAATGGCGCGCCATCGTCACGGGCTGGACGCAGGGCGAGCCGGATGGCTTTCTGGCCCGTTACCGCCGCACGCAGGAGCGGACGGAGGCGCTGCTGGCCCCGGCACGGCTGCTGCGGCTGCCGGGATGGCGGGACCATGTTCGCCGGACCGTGAAATTGCTGCGCGGCATGGCGCTGGTGTCGGGGCGGCCGGTACTGGTCGATTCCTCGAAGCTGCCCGGCCGGGCCTTTGCGCTGGCGGCCATGCCGGGCATCGACCTGCATGTCGTGCATGTGGTGCGCGACGGGCGCGGCGTCGCCTGGTCGCTGATGAAGGGGCATGGCCGCAGCGTTGAGAAGGGGGTGCAGCGTGAATTGCGGCCCAAGCCCCTGCTTTACACCGCCCTGCGCTGGTCGATGGTGAACATCGCCGCGGAGATGCTGTGCCGCCGGGTCGGGCCGGGGCGCTGCATCCGGGTGCGATATGAGGATTTTGTCGACGATCCACGCGGCATTATCGGGCGGATCGTCGCGCTGGTGGGGGAAATGCCACATCTGCCCGCCACCGGCCTCGCCCCCTTCGCGCCGCAGCACCAGGTCGCGGGAAGCCGCCACCGCATGCAGAAATCGCTCAGCATCAAGGGCGACGACAAGTGGAAGCGCGAAATGCCGGGGTGGAAGCAGCGGCTTTTCACTCTGTTGTGCGCGCCCTTGCTGCGACGTTACGGCTATGCGCTGCGCAGCGGGGACGAATCATGAGGCGGCGGCTGGTCGGCATGCTGCTGCCCATTGTGATGGCGGGCTGTTCGGGCGCGGGCAGCGAATCGCGGGCGCAGCCGGTGAGGGGCAAACCCGCCTTTCCCGGCGCGGTCGGCTATGGCGCGGCGGCCAGGGGCGGGCGTGGCGGGCAGGTCATCGCCGTCGATACGCTGGCCGACGGCGGTCCGGGCTCCCTGCGCGCCTGCATCGAAGCCACGGGCCCGCGCGTCTGCATATTCCGGGTGAGCGGCACGATCCGCTTCACCACGCGCCCGCCGGTGATAACCAACCCCTATCTCTCCATAGCGGGGCAGACGGCGCCTGGCGGCGGCATCGTCATCGCCCATGCGGGCGGCGCGGAAGGGCGCACGCCGATCCTGATCAAGAACACGCACGACATCGTCATCCGCCATATCCGCGTCCGCAACGACCGCACCGGCGCCCATCGCGGGTCGGAAGACAGTTTCACCATAGAGAACAGCCGTCAGGTCATCATCGACCATGTGAGCGCAAGCTGGGCGCGGGACGAGCTGATCAACGGTTATGGCGACAATGACTGGATCACGATCAGCAACTCGATCTTCGCGGAGGGGATACCGCGGCACGACAAATGCGCGCTGCTGGCGAGCGATCCCAGGGGGCCGCAGCATTTAAGCTTCATCGGCAATATCTGCGCCCATAATGGCGACCGCAATCCGGACCTCAATTTCCCCCCCGGCTCCTGCGCGGAGGTGATCAACAACATCCTCTATAACGGCCAGTCGGAATTTGCGGAGATATGGGAAAGCTTCGGCGGCGTGCCCGTCTCGCTGATCGGCAACAGCTTCGTCGCGGGGCGGAACACCCGGCCCGACACGATCGGCGTGGCGCGCAACGTCATGGGGTCGAAGGGGACGGCGAAGGTCTATCTGGCCGACAATCGTTTTGACGGCGATTTCGTCCATCTCTCTCCCCTGCTGAAGGCGGCGGAGGTGGACCGGCCGCCCTGCCCGCCGACCATCGCCGCCGAACCGGCCGACGCGGCCTACAAGGCGGTGCTGAGCGACGCCGGCGCCTTTCCCCGCGACCCGTTCGACCGGCGGATCGTCAAGCAGGTGCGCGAGCGCAAGGGGCATATCGTGAAGCAGCCCGGCCTGATCGACGATCCGGAACCGGGGACGCCCTATGCCGACGCGGACGGAGACGGCATGGACGACCGGTGGGAGGCGGAGCATGGCGCCGATCCGCGCAAGGCCGATCCATGGGCCGACGCCGACGGAGACGGGCTGGCCAATCTCGACCAGTTTCTGGACCAGCGGGCGCGCGACCTGATGGACGGGGTGACGCCATGAATGCGCCCTTGCCCCGCCTGACGCCTGCGGATGCCGCGCCGGACGAGCGCCTGCGCATCTGCTTCCCCTTTTCCGGGGACAGCATCGGCGGCAGCCATATTTCGGTGCGGGGGCTGATCGGGCATCTCGACCCGGCGCTCTACCGTCCGCTGGTGGTGACGGAGGTGCCCGGCGGCATGATCGCCAATTTCTTCGCCGGGCATGAGCAGATGGACGACCCCGCCGCCCACGGGCTCTTCGTGCCGGGCGAGGCCTTCACCCTGCGGAAATTCGGGCGGACGCTGGGCGGCGTTCTGCCGCGTGCCCGGTTCCTGCGGCGCAACCGGGTCGACATCGTCCATGTCAATGACGGGCGGAGCAGCGCCAACTGGGCGTTGCCGGCGCGGCTGGCCGGGGCGAAGCTGATCTGGCACCATCGCGGCGATCCCGGCGCGATGGGCCTGCGCCTGCTCGCGCCCGTGCTGGCGCATCGGGTGCTGGCGGTTTCGTCCTTCGCTTTGCCGCCTGCCGGCATCTGGTCGGCGCGAAACCGGGCCTCGGTGATCCACAGTCCCTTCGACACGACGCTGGAGGTGGACCGGACCAGAGCGCGGGAGGCGCTGATCCGCGAACTGGGCGTATCGCCCGATACGTTGCTGCTGGGCTATTTCGGCGCTTTCGTGCCGAGGAAGCGGCCCCTGCTGTTCGTCGACATGATCGCCCGGCTGACGGACGGGATGGGAGGGCCGGTCATGGGCCTGATGTTCGGGGAGGCGCGCGTGCCCGCCATGGACATCGCCCTGCGCAGGCGGATCGTGGAAAAGGGCGTGGAGGATCGGGTGAAGCTAATGGGCTATCGCACGCCCGGCCCCTTCTGGATCGCCGCCTGCGACCGGCTGGTCGTGCCCGCCGTGGGCGAGCCGTTCGGGCGGACATTGGTGGAGGCGATGCTGGTCGGCACGCCCATCGTCGCCGCCCGGTCCGGCGGCAATGTCGAGGCGCTGGAGGGCGGCATCGGCCTGCTGGTCGAGCCGGACGACGCCGGGGCGCTGGCCCGGGCCTGCGCCGATCCGGGCGACGTCCGCGCCATGGCCCTGCG
>NZ_LXYF01000034.1:0-83120 GCF_002894065.1 Sphingobium sp. SA916 | reverse complement strand
GTGGGCGAGCCGCCAATAGGTCCGCAGGATCCCGAGCAACTGCGTCGAGAGCATGACCGTACGATCCTTGGCGCCCTTGCCATGGTGGACCTGGATCACCATCCGGTCGCTGTCGATGTCCGCGACCTTCAGGCTTGCTGCTTCGGAAGCGCGCAATCCCGCGGCATAGGCGGTCGTCAGTGCGGCGCGCGCCTTCAGCGATGGCACCGCCTCCAGGAATCGCACGACCTCGTCGGCGCTCAGGATCGTCGGCAGCTTGCGCGGCATGCGCGCATAGACGATCCGCTCCGGGATCTCCGCCCGGTCCAGCGTGACGCCGTAGAAGAAACGCAAGGCGCATACGATCTGGTTCAAAGAACCCCAGGAAATGCCCTGCGATACCAGATAGACCTGAAAGGCTCGGACATCTTCCAGCCCGAGCCGGTCCGGGGATCGCCCGAAATAGCGACTGAACTTCGTCACCGCGTGCAGATAGGAACGTTGCGTGGCGGGGGATAGGTTGCGCAAGCTCATGTCGTCGATCATACGACGGCGCAGCGGGCTGACCGTTACTGTGACGTCTGTCATGGGATGAACTCCTGGTGAGGGGTTGGTCTTCAGCAACCAAATCCTCCCACCAGGGGGTCATTCCCGCCAGCCCCAAGGCACCAGTCGAGCGTCAGCGAGTTCGTTCAATCCACTTTGTCAACGCGACCTAGCACTCCCATCGGCAGCGCGTATTTCGGAAATCGACGAGGCACGTGCACTGCGACTGCGCGGGAAGAGCCCTCGCTTTTTCGCCTCAGGCCCAGAGCTTGCAAAATGGATGAAGGACCGAGAGTAATTTTCCGCACGCAGCTCGTTCGGGGGCAAATCAGTGTAGCACATTAGTGAGACAGTCCTGACCACTAAAAGACGTCTATCTGCTAAGTAGCCCCGAGATCTTTAGATATCTTGTTCCCTCAGTTTCAGGACAAAGGTGACGATGACAGCGGAACGGCAGCTGTTCCCGGAACGATATAAAACCCCTTTCCTTAGCGTCCGAAGCCATTCACCGTGAAAGTGGGGGCACTCAAGGGGGCATACTGGATAATGATAGATAAAATAATTCAACAAAATGAAAGACTTGAAGAGAATGTTTGGTTCCCTCCCTCTCCGCCATATTATCCCTCAAGTCGCTGAATTCCGGCAAATCGTTCCGCCTGCTCCCTGTGGGCTAGCTGTGCCCGATAAGGGTTGCTTTCATCGGTTGATACACGCCCGGCGATGGCGGGTGCCTCTTCCAGAGATTCAACCCCGGGCTCCCCATCCGGTGCGATCGATCGTCCACGGGCGCTCCAGTCCTTGTGGGACGCTGCCGGGAAGGATGCGGTTGCCGATCCTGGCCAGATCGGCCATTGCCGGTCCATTCGGTGGCCAGTCAAAAGGTTCAGGATCCATGATGACGCTTTACGACGCCTTCGTACCGGGGTGCCTTCAGATTTTGGAGTCTGTCTCGAGACTGGTTGTGAAAGCGAAGTCCTATTGCGATGCGCAGTCTCTCCCCCCGGAACGGCTGCTTCATGCCAGACTCGCTCCCGACATGTTGGACTTCGCCTATCAGGTGAAAAGCTGTGCAATCCATTCCATCGGCGCGATCCATGGCGTTCAGCGCGGGAATTTCTCGCCTGACATCGCGGCGCCACCGGCCAGTTTCGAGGAATTGAACGCCAGGGTGATGGAAGCGGCCGACGCCCTTGGCGCACTTCAAGTTGCCGATGTGGAAAGCTTGAGCGACAGGCCGATGACATTTACCATCGGTGACAAGCTGCGCTGGGATTTCCTGGGCAAGGATTTCCTGCTCAGCTTCTCCCAGCCCAACTTTTATTTCCATGCCTCCACGGCCTACGACATTCTCCGGACGAACGGCGTTCCCCTGGGGAAGCGGGACTATCTGGGCGCCGTTCGGAAGCTGCCGTCGCCGCCAGCGCCGATCTGATCCGCTGGCGGCATGGCGGGCGGGGCCCCGCCGTGCCCGCGGACGTAGCGAGCCGGGGAACTAAGGCTGTCTGGGCAGAGCATAGGCGATGACATGATCGCCCAGCTTCGTGCCGAGGGAGCCATGCCCGCCTGCAACGACGATCACGAACTGCCGTCCGCTCGCCCTCGACCGATAGGACATCGGCGTCGCCTGTCCCCCGGCCGGAAGACGGGCACGCCACAGCACCTTGCCGGTGCGCGTGTCATAGGCGCGCAGATAATTGTCGATCGCCGCCGCCATGAAGGTGAGCCCCCCTGCCGTCGACATCGGACCGCCCAGCGATGGAACGCCCAGCTTGAACGGGATAGGCAGGAAGGTTTCGTCGCGGATCGTGCCGTTCTTATGTTCCCAGACCTTCCTGCCGGACCGCAGGTCGATGCCCGCGACATAGCCCCATGGCGGCGACTGGCAGGGCAGGCCTGCGAAGGACAGGAAGGGGTTCATGTCGACCGCGAAGGGCGCGCCCGTATTGGGATTGTACCCCTGCTCGTCCGATCCGCGCCGGTCGGAGCCGCCCGCCGGTCCCCGTACGCCATGGTCCTCCATTTCCGCGCGGGGGATGAGCCTGTCCACGAAAGCGATATGGTTGGGATGGGCGAATGCGGCCTGGCGGATCGGGTCTATCGAAATGCCGCCCCAGTCCATCACGCCGAAATTTCCCGGGAACACCAGCGTCCCCCGCAATGAGGGCGGCGTGAAGGGCCCCTTATAGTCGAGCGACTTGAACCGGATGCGGCAATAAAGCTGGTCGAGCATGGTTGCGCCCCACATGTCCCTTTCCCGCGCCGGGGCGGACATCAGGGATATGGCGGAAAAGGGCTGGGTGGGCGACAGGCGGTCGCCCGGCGCTGCGCCGCCCGGGACGGGGCGCTCCTCCACCGGGAACAGGGGCTTGCCGTTCCGGCGGTCGAGGACGAAGAGATTGCCGGTCTTGGTCGACTGCACCAGCGCCGGCACCCGGCCGCGGCCGGGCAGGTCCAGATCGACCAGCGCCGGCTGGGCCGGGACGTCCATGTCCCACAGGTCGTGATGGACCGTCTGGAACACCCAGCGCGGCCTTCCGGTCGCGATGTCCAGCGCCAGGACCGAAGTGGCGAACCGTTCGGTCGTCGCGGGCCGCCTGCCGCCCCATTGGTCGACAGCGCCCATCCCCATCGGCAGGTAGATCAGGCCCAGCGCCTCGTCAGCGGCCGGCGTGCTCCAGCTGTTGGGGGAAGAGGGCGTGTAGTGCCGGCCCGCGCCCAGCGGGGCGGTGCTGTCCGGATTGCCCGGATCGAAATTCCAGACCAGTCGGCCCGTGAGCGCGTCATAGGCACGGATGACGCCCGAGGGCACGTCGGTGGAGATATTGTCGTAAACCGCGCCGCCGGTCACGACCAGGCCATGCGCGACAAGGGGCGCGGACGTCACCTGATACCAGCCGCCATTATAATGAGGTTGCCCCGGGAGCAGGCTGACGGTCCCGGCGCGTCCGAAGCTGCGGCACGGCGCGCCCGTGCGCGGGTCCAGCGCAATCAGGCGGCTGTCGTTCGTGGCGAGGAATATGCGCCGGGGACAGTCGGCGGCGCTCGCACCCGCGCGGGATGAATCCCAATAGGAAAGGCCGCGGCAGGTGAGATGCTGCATGTTCCTTGCCGAAGTCCTGATCAGCGGATCGAACCTCCAGCGCTCCCTGCCCGTCTCCGCGTCGACAGCGATCACCCGATTATGCGGCGTGCAGAGATAGACGGTGTCGTCGACCTTGATCGGGGTCATTTCATAGGTCGTCTCGCCCGGATCGCCCGAGCGCTTGAGATCGCCCGTCCGCAACTGCCACGCCACCTCCAGCTTGCCGACATTGGCGGGCGTGAGCTGAGTCAGGGGCGAGAATTTGTCGCCACGCCAGCTTCGGGCATAGGCTTGCCAGTCATCATCGGGCATTGCGTTCGGCTCCGCCGCGATCGCGCTGCGCGGGCCAGGAAGCGTGCCGTCGAGATTGTGGACGTCGCGCATCAGCGCGGCCAGGCCGAAGATTCCGGCGATCGCCAGCGCCACCGCCAGGGGGCCGGCGTTTCGCACCCATCCCCCAGCCGGCGCAAGGCGCCGCACGGTCCATGGCAGGATCAGCAGCAGGCCGAAGAGGAAGATCAGGTCGCCGCGCGGAACGAGCGGCCACCAGTCCACGCCGATTTCCGCCCAGGCCCAGACCATCGTGGCGAGGACGAGCGCCGCGAACAGATGCAGGGCGGCCGCGCGCCGCTTCCAGAGCAGAAAGGCGCTGGCCAGCATCGTCAATCCCGCGGCCGCATAGAAGGGGCTGCCGCCCAATGAGGCGAGCCAGATGCCGCCGATCAGGTTGGCCGTGCCGACAACGCCTATCAGGACCGCGATGACCTTCAGCAATTTTGCAGTCTGGCGGCCGGACTTCATCGATTTGCCTCCGATGATCTCGCAAGCAAACCGTCGCGCAGCAGCGATGTTCCGTTTCGGGAAGTGAGGAGAGACGCAAAGGAGGACGGGCCTTGCCGGAGGTTCCACCCTTGCTGCCCGCGGGTTCGAATGGCTTTGCCGGAAGCGGTCCTCCGCTCAGTTCAGCGCAAGACCTCTGATCAGGGCCAGGACGCTGCCGAGCGTGGACACGTCCGGCGTGCGCATGCGGTCGCCGGCGAACTGGAAATGCGTGAGCGCCACCTGCTGCTGGGGCGAAAGGAGGATCTTGGCCCCCACGACGCGATCCGTGATGCGCGCGACGATCGCCGGAACCTCGCCAAGCTCCCTGATGGAAATCGTGCCCCTGTCGCCTATGCGCCAGCCGCCTTCATTGGCGAAGGCCACGCCGCTCGACGAAATGTCGAGCAGCCGCACCGGGGTGGCGCTGTCCCCTGTACTGAAAAGCGCCGTTCCGCTGATGGGCGCCCGCTCTTCCGCCCTTCGCGGCGTTTCGACGCAGACGATGATGGCGATGATGCAGACGAGGACGTTGTACATGCTCCAGAACGCCACGATGCCCTTCTGGTCCGAGAAGAAGGTCGGCGCCAGTGGCGAGCCATAGCCGAACAGCATCCCGCCCACGGTCAGCAGAAGCACGACCGCAAAGCGCGACAGCAATTTCCAGTGGATCACCGTCCGGGAACGGTCGCCGCCCTTGTTGGTCACCTTGAACGGCCGTTCCCCGGGGAACAGCAGGGTGTGGCAGGATGCGGCCACGATCTCCGGCGCGACCAGCAACTGGGACGTGTCGGTCAGAAGCGGGAGTATCCGGCCGTTGGAATACCAGCTGATGGCGAAGGCTTCCACCAGGATGCGGGGCAGCAGGAATGTCGCAAGCTCGCCGATCGGCGCATCCATGATGGTGAGGCCCGTCATCCAGTAGAGGATCGGCACCAGCAGGCAGGCGAGGCGGAAGGGAAAGCTGCCCATCCAGTAGAGCAGGGTTTCCAGCAGGCTCATCCTGTCGATCCAGCCCAGGCCCTTGCGCGAGAACAGGCCGTCGGCGCTGCGCATGATCTGCATCGCGCCGATGCACCAGCGGATGCGCTGGGTGCAATATTCGCCGATCCCTTCCGGCGCGAGGCCAAGGCTGAGCTTTTCGTTCAGATAGGCGGTGACGAAGCCATGCTCTTTCATGCGGATCGACAGCAGCATGTCTTCGGTAATGCTGTCGGTCGGGAATCCGCCGATCTTGGCAAGCGCGGCGGTGCGGACGACGGACGACGTCCCGCAGGAAAAGGCGGTGCCCCATCCGTCCTTGGCCGGCAGCAAGGTGTCGAAGAAGAAGCGCTGTTCGTCGGGCAGGTCCAGATGCCCCTTGATCCTGTGTTGCAGCGGATCGGGGTTGAAGAAATGCTGCGGCGTCTGGACCACCCCCACGGTCGGGTCCTGGAACAGGGCCACGCAATGGGACATGAAATTGGGCAGGGCGACGAAATCCGCGTCCAATATGGCGATGAAATCCGGCATCTCGCCACGCGCGGCCAGTGTCGCCAGGCCTGCGTTCATATTGCCGGCCTTGGCATGAGCATTATCCGGCCGCGTCAGCCATTCCACGTCGCGACGGCGGCACAGCGCCTCCACCTCCGGCCGCCGGCCGTCATCCAGCAGGAAGACCTTCGCCGGATAATTCTGGTTGAGGGCGCCGGTAATCGTGCGGTCGAGAATCCCGACATCTTCATTATAGGTGCAGATGAAGATCGCGGCGCTGGGCCTGTTGACATGCAGCCAGCGTATGTTGCCGCTGACGTCCTTCAGTCGGTCGCGCCGCCGCGTCAGCACGACCAGCACCAGCACCCCGCCTAGGGTGGAACAGACCTCCAGCATGAAGAAGCCCACCGAAAGCAGGGCGGAACCGGGCGTGTCCAGGTCGAGCGTGGCGACCATGCGCCATGTCATGTAGATCAGGATCGATCCGATCGCGGCGCCGCTGACGATCAGCCGATGCAGCGGGTTGGCCGGCCTGAGTTTGGGAAAGATCAGCAGGCAGAGGCCAAGGGTGGCGAGGCCCCAGAAATAGGACGGGATCTCGGCGGGGTTCATGGCCGCGTTACAGCACCACCCGGCCCGCCGTGCCGACCGGGCACTGCTTCTTGCCCTTCGCGTCCAGCATGATCCGCGCGCCGATCAGATATTCGCCTGCGGCGGGATTGGGGACATGGCTGGTGACGCGGAGCTGGGACGGATCGCTGACCCCCATGTTGACGACGGTTCCCGGCCAGCGATCGCCGTTCGAAAAGGCGATGAACGTCACGGGCGAACCGATGGTGAGCCTGCTATAGGCGCTGCGGCCCACGGTGAAATAGGCGAAGAAGGACGAACAGTCGGCCAGCATGTAGATCGGATCGCCTTCACGCAGCGACTCCCCGGGGGCGGCGACCTTCGCCCAGACCCGGCCGTCGATGCTCGCCTGCAACGGAAGCTGCAGCCGCCGCATGGCGCCGGCCTTGCCATCGCCGCTCAGCTTTTGCGCCTTGGCCAGCGCTGCGGTCAAGTTCTCCCTCTCGCCCCGCAATTCGCTCAACGCCAGATTGAGATCGCTCAGCCGCTGGGTCGAATATTGGACATTGCTGTAGCCGTTGTTGAGGAACAGCCCTTGGCCCGCGGCATGCGCCTCGATCAGGTTCGTGCGTCGGCGTGCCATCGCCGCATTCCTGTCCGCCAGGGCGGCGCGCTGATCCTGTTCCGCCTTCTCAAGTCCGGCTGCGCTGATGAAGCCGCGGCCGGCGAGGGCGCGGGTGCGGTCCAACTGTTTCTGCGCAAAGGCCAACCGAGCCTGCGCGGCCGACAGTTGGGCGGAGCTTTCGTCCGCGACGGCATCCATCTGCACCAGCTTTTCAGATCGGTAGACGCCCGATTCGCGGCGGATATGGTCGGCGTCAGCCCTGAGGGCTGCCATCCGGCCGTCGATACTGGCCAGTTTCGCCTTGAGCTGGTCCACATCTTCCGATCCGGCACGGACGGCCGCCGACAGGCCCACCGGCGCGGCGAAGCTCCCCAGCAATTGGTTCCGCGTCACGCGGTCGCCGACGTTCGCGCCCAGCCGGTCGACTTCGCCGGAGATCGGCGCCCTGACCAGGCCCATGTCCGCCACCAAAGTGGTATTGTAACCCGCCGTGAAGATAAAGCTGCGCACCAGCACTGCGACGGCCATGACCAGCAGAAGGCCGCCGACCAGCATTCGCCGCGGTAGGTGGAACCATTGCCGCCCGTCGCCCTCGGCCAGCCGCAATTCCTTTGCACCATCGGATGGAAATTTGGCTTCTACGCTCATTTCGTCCCCAATCTGATGGACGAATCATACATGGACATGGTTAAGAAAGGTTGGAGGCGCCGCCTGCCGGCTTCATGCCCCGGCCCGGCGCCGGGCCGGAACTATCGCGCTGCACCAGCCTGAAGGTGAAGTGCGGCGCGTCGGCGGAGCCGCCCGCGAGCGCGTCGATCACGGCGCTGCCCATCGCCTCCAGCGGCTGGCTGACGGTGGTGAGGGGCGGCCAGGCCGTGAGGCCGGCGGGCGTGTCGTCGAAACCGACAACAGACAGGTCCTCCGGCACGCGCAGCTTCAGCCGGTGCGCGACGGTCAGCGTGCCCAGCGCCATGTCGTCATTGGTCGCGAAGATCGCGGTGGGGCGCTCGCCTCGGGACAGCAGATGCTCGCCAGCCTTTATGCCTGATTCGAAATCGAAGGCGCCTTCGACGAACAGGGACTCCTCCAGCGGCAGGTTCGCCGCGGCCATGCCGTCGCGAAAGCCCTCGACGCGCTGCATCGCCGCCTTGTGGCTGGCGGGTGGGGTGATCACGCCGATGCGGCGATGGCCGAGGCCGATCAGATGATCCGCGATCATCCGGCCGGCCGCACGCTCCGGCGTGGGGATGTTGAAGCTTTCCGCCATCACCGATCCGGCGATGCGGGCGCAGGGCAGCTTCAGTTCGGACAGCCGCTGGAGCAATTGCGCGTCGTCCGACAGGGGCGGTACCAGGAAGACGCCATCGGGCCGCAATGCCGCGACCAGGCGGTCGAGAATGGCGAACCGTTCTTCCCCTGTCAGCGGCATCGGCTCCACCACCAGATGATAGCCCAGGTCCCGGCACCGGTTCGCCGCACCCGACTGGATGCCGCCATTATAGGAGGGCGCGGGATTGTTGTAGAGGAAGGCGATCATGAAGGATCGCCCGCCCGCCAGCCGCCGCGCGGACTGGTTGGGCCGGTATCCAAGCTGGCGGATCGCCGCCGTCACCCTTTCGCGCAGCTCCTCGCTGACATTGGGCGCCTGGTTGACCACCCGGGAGACGGTCTTGATCGATACGCGGGCCAGTGCCGCAACGTCGTGGATGCTGGGCATCAGCGGGGCTGAGCGAAAGAAAGGACGGTCATGCACCGGTCTTGCCATGGAAGGCCGATGGAGGAAACAACGTTTACCCGGATAACGGCACCGCCAGACGCCGATATTCATGCCGGAATCGTAAATATGGTACGTAAATCAGGGAAAATGGTCGCGGGGAGCCGTGAAAATTGTCCTTGATCCGGCATCGGTAACGGTCTAGAGCGGAAAGACAACGTTGTCATACTCTCCAAGCAAGGCAACGGCTGTCATCCCGGGCGGCGGTCGGATGAACTGCACGCTTCAGGCCGTTGCCCGGGATGCGCTTTTCACGGTCGGCGCAGGGTCAGCAGGACTTTCAGGCCGGGACCGTTATCCGCCAGCGTCACCATGCCATGATGCAGCCGCGCCACCGCTTCCACCAGGGACAGGCCCAGCCCCGATCCCGGCTTGCCGCGCGCCGGGTCGAGCCGGCCGAAGCGCTTCAAGGCTGCGGGACGGCTCTCCGCCGGGATGCCCGGGCCATTGTCCGCCACGGCGATGAGAAGGTCGCCACCCTCGAGCGCCGCACTCAGTTCGATGCGGTCGCCGCTTTCCGCATAATAGAGCGCGTTTTCGATGAGATTGGCGAGCGACTGGCTCACCAGTTCGCGATGGAGCGGAAAGGTCAGCGCGTCAGGCGCGGAAATGGCCAGCGCAAAGCCGCTATCCTCCACCAGCGGGCCGTAGATTTCGCCCACGTCGCGCAGCAATTCCGCAACATGGGTGTCGCGCCGCTGGTCGCCCCCGAAGCCCGCCTCGGTCCGGCTGATGAGCAGCGCCGTGGTCAACATGGAACGCAGCGTCTGCGCTTCATGATGCACCTTTTCCAAGGCATCGAGCGCGGTGTCGTCCCGCGTCTGGGCGCTGGCCTGCTCGACCACGGAGATCAGCCGCGTCACCGGGGATTTAAGGTCGTGGGCAAGGCCGTCTGTCATCATGCGAAGCTGCGTCACCAGCGCGTCGATCCGTTCCAGCATGGCGTTGATCGACTGGCCGAGCCGGTCGAAGGCGTCGCCGCTGCCATCGGTCGGCACCCGCCGGTCCAGCGCGCCCACGGCGACGTCGTTGGCGGTTTCCGCTATGTCGGAAACCTGCCGCGCCAATATGCGGCCCAGCATGATCGCGATGCCCAGCGCCAGCACCAGGCTCATGACGAAGGCGACGGTCAGCGCCTCCTCATAGATGCGGGTAAGTTGCAGGCTGTTGGAAACGACCATGCCGGTCAGCAATTGCCCGCCGCCGCGCAGCTTCACGGGAATGACGCCCATCGGTTCCGGCGCGTCGCGGCCGATGCGGTAGAGCGACATGATCTGCCAGCGCCCGTCTGCCGCCAGCCCGGCGGGCCACGCGCCCAGATTGCCGCTGACGGGCCGTCCCGCCCTGTCGGTCAGCAGCAGCACGGCGCGCTCCCCCTCTATGGCGCGGAAACGCCGGGCGATCTCTGACCGCAGGGCCGCCGTCCCGCCGCTGCGATGGAGCGCGAGCAGGTCGTCGCGGGCATCCTCCACCGCCTGCCGGTCGGCGGCCACGACGGTGCGCTGGCTCGCCTGCTGCACGAACAGCAGCACGCCGCCGGTCACCAGGAACTGGCAGAGGAAGGCCAGCCCGACGAAGCGCCCGATGGTCGAACGGGCAAAGCCGAACCAGCGGCGGGAGGGGAGGGTCTTAGGATGGCCGGAAGCGGTCATGGACGCCGTCCCGCACGCCCTGGAGCCAATCGGCATTCAGCCCTGACGGCCTGCAAATGACGCTTTTCCGTGCTTCCGGTGCTCACATACCATGAGTAGGCTGCGCTCCGGGCCACGGAAAACCACCATTTACGGCTCGTCATCATCTGAATGTCGATCGGCTCTAACTCTCCGGTCCCAGCCGATAGCCCATGCCGCGCACCGTATGCAGCAAGGGCTTGTCCCCGCCTTCGTCCAGCTTGCGGCGCAGGCGGCTGACATGCACGTCGATGACGTTGGTGCCCGGATCGAAATGATAGTCCCAGACGCCCTCCAGCAGCATGGTCCGCGTCACCACCTGATCGGGATGGCGCAGGAAATATTCCAGCAGGCGGAACTCGCGCGGTTGCAGGTCGATGGTGCGCGATCCGCGCTTCACCCGGCGGGAAAGCAGGTCCATCTCCAGGTCCCCGTGCCGCAAATGGGTGACGACCGCGCTGCCGCCGCCGCCCCGGCGCAGCAGCAACTGGACGCGGGCCATCAGCTCGGCAAAGGCGAAGGGCTTCACCAGATAATCGTCCGCCCCGCTGGTCAGTCCTTCCACCCGGTCCTCCGGCGTGCCGAGGGCGGAAAGGATGATGACCGGCGTCTCGATCGCCGCCGCGCGCAGGGCCTTCAGCATCGCCATGCCGTCCATCGCCGGCATCATCCGGTCGAGGATGATCGCGCCATAGCTGCCGTCGCTCGCCAGGAACAGGCCGTCGCGGCCATTGTCCGCCCGGTCGACGGTGAAGCCCGCCTCGCCCATGCCCTTGGCCACATAGGCGGCGGTCGCCGCGTCGTCCTCCACCACCAATATCTTGTGGCTCATCTTTCCCCTTCCGGCCGGTCCAGCATCACCACGCGCATATGGTCCGCATGTTTCAGCCCCAGCATGATCCTCGGCTGGGGATGGTGTAGCAGATAGGCGCCGGCCTGATCCAGCGAGCGGATCGGCATGCCGTCCAGGCTGACGACGCCGTCCCCGACGCGGATGCCCAGGCGCGCCGCCTGGCCGTCGGTTTCCATGCTGGTGACGACCACGCCCGATCCCGCCGGCATGCCGTTGCTGAGGGTGATGCCGGGCAGGGCCCGGGCCTGCGCGGCCGCCACCTCCATCCGGTCGTCGCCGGCATGGCGCACGTGCAGGAAAAAGGCGCCGCTCATGACCAGCGCGCAAAGCGCCAGCGCCGCCAGAAGGACGCCCGATGCCGCGTGGCTCAGCCTCTGCCTGTCCATGCACCCGCTTTCATGGGCGGAAGGATGATCCATGGGCGCCGCCATGTCATGTTAAGCTTTGTTCATGCCGGGGCCGCGCCTTCGTGGACGGCGACGCGTCCCGTCCGCTCCAGCTTGCCCCAGCCGACGACCCAGCCGCCAATGGCCGATGCGATGGCGCGCACCACGACCCAATACATGATCTGGCGATAGACGAAGCGCTGCGCCACCAGCAGATGCGGCGGATAGCGCATGTCCCGGTTGTCGAGCGCATAGGCGGCCCAGCCGCAGAGGATGTCGACGCCGGTGAAGGCCAGCCAGTATAGCGCCATGGTCCACACATCGTTGCTGGTCTGCGCCCAGCCATGCTGGTTCACCCGGACGATGGTGCCCAGGATCGAGGTGACGAGCGCCAGGTCGATCAGCGGGGAGATGGCGGCGAACAGGATCTGGAACAGCCAGGCCTGCGGCAACCCGACCAATGCCAGCCCCGTCGGCCGCCGTTCGCGCAGGATGCGGCCATGTTTCCACAGGCATTGCAGCGTGCCGAAGGCCCAGCGGTAGCGCTGCCGGGCGAGCGCCCGGAAGCTTTCGGGCGCTTCGGTCCAGGCGACGGCTTCGGGATCGTAGGTGACGCGCCAGCCTGCCCGCTGGATCGCGATGGTGAGGTCCTGATCCTCCGCCAGCGTATCTTCGGGATAGCCGCCCACCGCGTCCAGCGCGGCGCGGCGCCACGCGCCGACCGCGCCGGGCACCACGGTCATGGCATCGAAGCCGGCGAGCGCCCGCCGCTCCAGATTCTGCGCGGTGATATATTCGACTGCCTGCCAGCGAGTGACGAGGTTCACGCGATTGCCTACCCGCGCATCCCCCGCCACCGCGCCGAGCGCGGGATCGGCGAACCAGCGGGCGAGGCGGCGGATCGTCTGCGGCTCGAACTGGGTGTCGGCGTCGAGCGCGATGACGACTTCCCCCGTCGCATCGCGCAGCGCCCGGTTCAGCGCCGCCGCCTTGCCGCCATTCCGAAGCGTCAGCAGCGTCACGCGCGGATCGTCGGCAAAGGCCCGCGCCACGATGGCGCTGGTCGCGTCCTTAGACCCATCATCCGCGACGATCAGTTGCAGGCCCGGATAGTCGCTGGCCAGCACGCGGCGCACCGAAGCCTCGATCACGCGGGCTTCGTTATAGGCGGGGATGATGACCGACACGCTGGGCCGATAGTCCGGCGGTGTAGGGCGTCCCCGCCGCGCCTGGAACCAGGCGAGCAGCGTCATCAGCACCGCCCGCGCCAGCCCCAGCGCAATCGCGACATAGAATATCCAGCCGAGCAGCGCCGAAAGCGTCGCCAGCGCCACGAAGGCGGCGACGTCGACGCGCACCGCCAGCAGGTCGCCGGCCTTGACCGGCGGCATGGCGGCCTGCTGCGGCAGCCCGGCAAGCTGCGACACCGGCACGAAGCGATAGCCCTCCGCCCTCAGTCCAGCGATGATGCGGGGCAGCGCCGCCACGGTCTGCGACCGGTCGCCCCCGCCATCGTGCAGCAGGATGATGTTGCCGGAGCGCTCGGTGCTGGCCGCATGCACCTGATCGATCACCTGCCGCACTATGGCGTCGGTGCCCGGCTGCTGCCAGTCATTGGGATCGACGTGCAGGCCGACCACCGTATAGCCCAGCTTCTGCGCCGCCAGCGCGGGGCCCAGCTCGTCCGCCGTGGTCGGCTCCGCATCCCCGAAATAGGGCGCGCGGAACAGCCGCATGCTGCGCCCGGTATAGGCCTGCACCAGCCGCTGCGTGGCGTTGAGCTGCAACCGCGTCGGCTCCTCCGACCAGGTGGCGAGGTTGGGATGGTCGTAGGTGTGATTGCCGATCTCGTCCCCGTCAGCGACGATTCGTTGCAGCAGCCCCGGATGCTCCAGCGCATTTTCCCCGATCACGAAGAAGGTCGCCGGCGTTCGGGTCCGTTCCAGCACCTTCAATATCTTCGGCGTCCATTCCGCATCCGGCCCATCGTCGAAGGTCAGGGCCAGCATCTTGCGGTTCTGCCCGCCGGTGCGCTCCACCTGATAGGGGGTGGGCAGCGCGCCATAGCTTTCCTGTTCAATCGTTCCCAGCGGCCCGAAGGCGACGGCGCGATGGCCCTGCGTCGGCGTGGCGGTGATGCGCAGGATCTCGCCCGACCCCTCGACATCGGTGTTGAGCGTGCTCGCCACGGTGCCGAGCCTGGGCCGGCCGCCGGTGCGCCAGGCGGTCAGATCCGCCCAGATGCCCGGGTCCTCGCTGCCCAGCCGCCACAGCGCGACGCTCTGGACGCCCAGGCGCTTCAGCACCAGCAGCTCGTTCCAGCTCGCGGCGGCATCCAGCATCCAGACCTGATGCCGCTGCCCCGCCTCGTCATAGGCGAAGCCCGCATTGCCGCTCGCCGCGTCGTAGAGCGGGCGCGCGGCGCTGTCATGCGCGGCGAGCCAGGCTTCATCGAGCGACAGCGCGTCGGCGGTCCCGCCATGCCAGTCATAGGCATAGCTGCCGAGCGCGACGATGATATGGTCCGCGCCGATGGCGCGCAGCGCGACCTCCGCCTGCCGCGCGAACCAGTCCTGGGCGGCGATGGGACCGGGCTGGCCGCCCTGCCAATGCTGGTCGTAATCCATCAGGATCACCCGGTCCGCCACGGCGGCGAAGCGGGCCAGCGGCCAGCCCTGTTCCCCGGCGGGAACGGTGAGCGCGATCTTCGCGCCGTGCGGCAGGGTGGCGCGCAATATGCGGAGGAAGCGAAGATAGCCGGGCATGGCGCTGTCCGGCAGGGATTCCAGGTCCATGACCAGCCCCGCCTCATGGCGGCGGGCGACATAGCCGCTCAGCTGCCGGGCAAGCGCCAGCGCCGCTGCGGGATCGCGCAACAGCCGCGCCGCGCCCGCGCCGTCCCAGCTTTCGCTGCCGATATTCTGCACCATGGGCAGCACCCTGGGTGGACGGGGCATGGCGGCGATCATGCGGTCGAACGCCGCGTCCGTCGCGACATGGATCGGCTTGCCGGGACCGGGCGCGGTGATCAAGGCCGGCACCACCCAGTCGAGCTGTCCGACATGGCGGCGCAGGGAGGCGATGCTGCTTTCATCGCCCGGCATATAGAAACCGACGTTCAGCGGACGGGCCTGCACGCGATGCTTGCCCCAATGCGGCAGCCATTTGGCGATGTCGCGCCGCAGCGAGGAGATGCCCGACAGGCGGGCCGCATGCGGCTGGGGCAGGGGCAGGGCGAGGTCGCCTTCCGACGGCACGGCGACCAATGTGGTGGCGAAGGCGATGGCGGCGAGCAGGATCAACAGCAGCGCGCCCGCCAGCAGGCGCCGCGCCCAAAGTCCCCTGCGGCCGGTGGGATCGAAGAATATGGGTCTGGTCATCGTTCGCGCTGTCGCCCTGTTTCGGGCCAGCCTTTACGCGCCCGGCCTTGCCGGGCCGATGGGCCATGCATGAACTATTGGTCATGATTGAACGGGCTGAACGAGGTCGCCCCGTCGCGCTGCCTATCGCGCTGCCTTCCACGCTGCTCCTGCCAGGTCCGTCATCCCGCCTTCCCGGGAAGCAGGGCGGCAAACAGGCTTCCCCCTCGGTCAAGCTTTTCTACCCCGCCGATCAGCAAAGCTTGAAAGACAAATCTCTACCGGCAAACTAGATAACGGCCCGTCTCGATTCGGCAGGGAGAGGACATATGGAGTGGCGATCGGCGATCGGCCGGCACTGGGGTCGCTGGAGCGACGCCGTGAAACGCGAATTGCTGCGGGAGCCGGATCGTATCCTCATCGACCGTGGGCCTGAAGCGGTCGCGCCGCCCGCGGAACAGGCCGAACGGCTGGAACGCTCGCTCGAACTGCGGTGAACATGCCGGGCGGGGCTTGCCCTTTCCGTCCCTGCCTCCAATATTCCGGCCGCTTCTTGTTCTGGAGATCATATGTCAGCCACCGCCCGCGTCGCCACCCGTGCCGTCGAACCGCTTTTCCTCGACCGCTGGTCACCGCGCGCCTTCGATTCCTCCCTCATCCCGCAGGAGGATCTGGACACGATCTTCGAAGGCGCGCGCTGGGCGCCCTCCGCCTTCAACTATCAGCCCTGGCGCCTGCTGTACGCCACGCGGGACAGCGCCAATTGGAGCCGCTTCCTGGGCGTGCTGCTGCCCTTCAACCAGAGCTGGGTGCAAAATGCATCGGTGCTGCTCTACATCCTGTCGGACACGCTGATCGCCGCGCCCGGATCGGAAGATTTCAAGCCGTCGCACAGCCACAGCTTCGATGCCGGCGCGGCCTGGGCGCTGCTGGCGTTGCAGGCGACGCGGCTGGGCTATCATGCCCATGCGATGTCGGGCGTGGATTTCGACAAGGCGCGCGTGGAACTGGGCGTGCCCGACCGTTTCCGCATCGAGGCCGCCGTCGCCATCGGCCGCATCGCGGACAAGTCCATCCTGTCCGAATCGCTCCAGGCGCGCGAGGTGCCGAGCGGCCGCAAGGATATTTCGGAATTCGTCACGGCTGGCAATTTCCCGGCTTGAGGCGGGAAGGGAACGGCCTTCGCCTGTTCCGTCATGCTGAAACAGCTTGGGCATGACGGTTCCCGAATGACGCCCGCCGGTCCGCCCCGAATTCAGGTCCGCGCCAGCGCCTCCGCCGTGGCGTCCATCGTTCCCGGCTCCTGGTCGCCGGTCAGGGCATAGGACATGTCGCCGCGCCGCCAATAGGCCACGGATTGTTCCCCTTCGCGCACCGCGTCGGGATGTTCGGGCGCGGCGGTCTTCTCATGCACGGCGAAGATCGTCATCCGGTGACCCGTATCGGTGCGCACCGCCATCAGCAGCGCGGGGGCCTTGTCGGTCGGGAAGAGCTGGACGTCGGTCACATGCCAGTCGTCGGGCAGTTGCGGCATGGCGATGCGGGTGTTGAGCGCGACTTCCCGCGCATCGAAGCGGGGCGCCTCGATCTGCGAATTCATGTCGGCGCGCAGCATCGCGATCCGGTGCGAGGCGACCGCGTAGCTGACATAGGCGGGCGGCCGCTCGAACCCCACCATCCAGACCGCCAGCGCCGCCGCCAGTCCCGATGTCGCCAACCCCGCCGGCATCAACCGGCGCCAGCGGCTTTTCTGCGGTTGCGCCAATCGTTCGGCCCTGTCGGCCAGCCCGGCGGGCACTGGCCGCCGGTCCTGCGTCAGCATGCGGAGCGCGCTGCGGACGCTGAGGTCGCCCATGACGCGGGCGGCCAGCTCGGGCTGGCGCGAAAGGCGGGTTTCGACGACGAAACGCCGCTCCACATCCAGCTCGCCGTCAATATAGGCGTCAATCTCCAGATCGGTAATTTCCGGATCGGTCGGACGATCAGTCATCGCTTCCTCCTATCAGCCGGAGGCCCATCGCCCCCTGCTGCCCCTGTTCCCGCTCCCTCAATGCAGCCCGCGCCCGCGCCAGCCGCGACATCACCGTCCCCACCGGCACCCCCAAAGTCTCCGCCGCCTGCTGGTAGCTGAGGCCCTCTATCGCCGTCAGGTGCAGCACGGCGCGATGATGCTCCGGCAAGGCCGCGAATTGCCGCGCGATCTGGACCAGCCGGGCATGTTCCTCCTGCCCCGGCTCCAGCCGGTCGACCAGCGTTTCGGCAAAGCGGCCGTTGCGCCGCGCCTCCGACGCCTCGCGCCGCTTGGCGGAGAAGAAGACATTGTGGACGATCGCCAGCAGCCAGCGGCGGCGGTCGCGGTTGGGCTGGAACGTCTCCTGCCGCTCTATGGCGCGGACGATCGCGTCCTGCACGACATCGTCGGCGTCCTGCTCGTCGCGGGTCAGCGACCGGGCATAGCGCCGCATCGCGACCAGATCGTCCCTGATGCCGGAACCCTCGTCCATCATCGCCATGTCATGCCGCCTGCGCGGCGGGCGTGGCAAGCGGGATGTGCAGCGCCTCGGCATAGCTGCGCGCCACATCCTCCAGCACATCGTCCCAGGCGAAGCGCGCCGCCGCCTCCGCCGCCGCAGCGCCCAGCGCGGCGCGGCGGGCGGGCTGGCGGATCAACCCCGCCACCGCCGCCGCATAGGCCCCGACATCCTTGGGCGGCACCAGCAGGCCGGTGCGCCCGTCAGCGATCAGGGCCGACGCGCTGGGCACATTGGCGGAGACGATGGCGAGGCCCGATGCCATCGCCTCCAGATTGACATTGCCGAACGCCTCCGTGACGGAGGGGTTGATGAGGATGTCGGCGCTGGCGACGGCGCGGCCCAGCATTTCTCCCGACAAATGGCCCATGAAGGTGGCGTTGGGCAGCCGCTCGGCCAGCCAGTTCCGCGCCGGTCCTTCGCCCACGATCAGCGGGCGGACGGCCAGGCCCTGGGCGCGGACGGCGCCGACGGTCTCGGCAAAGACGCGCAGCCCCTTTTCCAGCACCAGCCGGCCGAAGAACAGCGGCACCATATCCGCCGCATCATAGCCAAGCCCGGACCGGAAGGCCGGATCGCGCAGCGCCGGACGGAAGCAGGCGGGGTCGATGCCGCGCCCCCAAATGGCGATCCGCCCTCCGCCAAGCCGCTCCGCCATATCCCGCGCTATGGGCAGGGTAGGGCAGAGGATGCGGTCGCAATCGCCATAGAAGCGGTCGAGATAGCGCTCCACCGGTCCGCGGAGGAAGGACAGGCGATAATAGTCGAGATAGGTTTCGAAGCGGGTGTGCAGGCTGGCGACTACCGGAATGCCCAGCGCCCGGGCATGATTCTGCGCCTGCCGCCCCAGCAGGTCCGGGGCGGAGAGGTGGACGATGTCGGGCGCGAAATCCTCGAAATCCTGACGGGCGGCGCGGGTGAAGCCCAGGGCGATGCGATATTCCGGGCGGCCGGGAATGCTGATCGATCGGACGGAGCGCACCTCGCCCACCGACGCGAACGCCTTGCGCGGCGCGGTGGGCGAATAGATCCGCACCTCCGCCCGCACGCGATGCAGCAGATAGGCGACCAGCCGGTTGAGCGCCTGGTTGGCGCCGTCGCGCACGCAATCATAATTGCCGGAAAACAGCGCGACCCGCAGCGGACGGCCCAACGCCGCCGACAGCGCAAGGCGGGATTGAGAAAGGCGCATAGGGTCGGCACGAAGGTCGGCGGCATGGTTCATGCCCGGTATACGCGGGGGGAGGGTGGTCTATTCCCTCCGTTTACAGCAGGCGGGCCGGCGCTAGATTGAAGAGGTGATTCCACACCGCCACCATTCGTCATGCTGAACTTGTTTCAGCATCCATTTATCCCCACGAACCGCGGTCTCGGAAGGCGCGATGGATGCTGAAACAAGTTCAGCATGACGGAAGGAGGCGGGCTTCACGCCGACTTCGCACAACCCTGATACTAGCCTTCCTCGCGGCGCTCATCGCAGGCGCCGCCGGCTATTGCCATTATCTCGGCTATCCCAACGGGCGAATCTTCACCCCGGTCCCCGCTGCCGCACCCAGGGAAGACGGCACCGTCGCGGTCTTCTTTTCCGGCGACATGGGGTTCAACGCAGGCATGGGCCCGGTGATCGCCCACCATATGGCGCAAGGCGGCGTCCCGGTGCTGGGCGTCAATTCGCTGGCCGCCTTCGCCCGCCGCCAGTCGCCGGAGGAAAGCGGCAGACTGGTGGAGCAGGCCGCCCGCCGCGCCCTGGCTCAGCCCGGCGCGCGAAGGCTGGTGTTGGCCGGGCAATCCTTCGGCGCGAACATGCTGCTCGCCGGGCTGGAGCGCCTGCCGCCCAGCCTGCGCGCCCGCGTCGCCATGGTCGCGCTGATCGTCCCCGCCGACACCATGCTGTTCCGCGCCACGCCCGGCGGCCTGTTCGACTTTGGGGACGACGGCCCCGCCGCGCCCGCCGCCCATGCGCTCGACTGGGCGCTGGTGCTGTGCATCCATGGGATCGAGGAAAGCGGCAGCCTCTGCCCCGGCTGGCGCCAGCCCAATGTCCGCGTCGTCGGCCTGCCCGGCGGCCATTTCCTGGAGGATGATTCGGAACGGGTGGCGAAGACCCTGCTGCGCGCTTTGTCGGACGCGGGCCCGAACATTGCCAAAAATTCAGACAGCGCAGAGCCTCCCGCAATCTGAACGGGCCTAGAAGCCATGATCGTTCCGGGAAAGGATGGTTCTTATGGCGATAGGGAGGCTTTGGGCGGCGCTGGCGCTTCTGGTTGCAGCCGCCCCCGTCCTCGCGGCCAAGGTGCCCGTCGCGCAGCCCGAAGGGTTGTGGCTCAGCCCGCATGATAATGTCGCCGTGCGCACCGGGCCCTGCGGCGACCGGCTGTGCGGCTGGATCGTCTGGGCCGACCGGGAGGCGCAGGCCGACGCCCGCGACGGCGGCACCCCCCGGCTGGTCGGCACCGAATTGCTGGAGGATTATCGCGCCGAGGGTAAAGGGCAATGGCGCGGCACCGTCTTCGTCCCCGATCTGGGCCGCCGCTTCAGCTCGCAGATCAGCCAGCTTTCGCCGGGCCAGTTGCGGGTCAAGGGCTGCATATTGGGCGGCCTCATCTGCAAGTCGCAGCTCTGGACCCGGATAGACCGGTTGCCGGGGCAGTCATGATCCGGTTCCGCCGCGTCCGTCTCTGGCTGATACCCGGCCTGCTCGCGGCGGCAGCGCTGCTGCTGTCGACCTCCAACGCCAGCAATCCGGCGCGGGCAGCGGCCGATCCGGTGCCCGGCGCGACCGGTCCGGTCGCGGAAAGCCAATATAGCCTCCCGCCGCTGGGCCGGATCGCCGTTTACCGGCCCGCAGGCGCGCCGAGCGGCGTCGTGCTGGCGCTGTCCGACCGCCATGGCTGGGACGATGACAGCGCCGACACCGCGCGCCTGTTGGCGGCCCGCGGCGCGCTGGTGGCGGGCATCTCCACGCCCGCCTTCCTGCGGGCGTTGCAGGTTTCGCGCCGCTGCATCAACCCCAATTACGGCATCATCGCGCTGGCCCGCGACCTGCAGCACCGGCTGGCGCTGCCCATGTACGACAAGCCGGTCCTGATCGGCCGGGGCGAGGGGGCGGCGCTGGCCTATGCGACGCTCGCCGCCGGACCCAATGGTGCGTACAAGGCGGTGGTCTCGCGGGACTTCACGCCGCTTCTGGACGGCGGGCGGCCCTGGTGCCGGTCAGGGAGCCTGAAGGCCGCACCCGTGCATCATGGCTTGGCCTTCGCTCCCAGCCGCAAGCTCCCTTCGCCGTGGATCGTGCTGTCCGACGTCCGCCCCCGCCCGGCCCTGCAACGCTTCGTCGCCCGCACCGGCAGCGGCAGGCTGGTGACGGCCGCCAAGGGGCAGGGGGAAGTCGCGCTGCTCTCCCAGCTAAGGCCTTTCCTGGCCGCGCCGCCCGCCGACGCCGCTTTGCCCAGCGGGTTGCCGCTCAACATCGTCACCGACGCCGCCGCGCCGCGCACCGGCATGATGGCGGTCCTCTATTCGGGCGACGGTGGCTGGGTCGGGCTGGACAAGGATGTCGCGGGCCAACTCGCCCATGCGGGCATCCCGGTGGTCGGCATGGACAGCCTGTCCTATTTCTGGAGCCAGCGCACGCCCCAGGGCGCGGCCCGGGACCTGAGCGCGATCATCCGCGGCTATTCGCGCCATTGGCATCGCCCCCGCGTCCTGCTGGTGGGCTACAGCTTCGGCGCGGACGTGCTGCCCTATATCGTCGGCGGCCTGCCCGCCCCCCAGCGCACCCAGGTGCAGCGCCTGTCGCTGCTGGGCCTCAGCCCCGGCGCCGATTTCCAGTTTCACATGAGTAGCTGGCTGGACATGGATTCGACCCGTCAATATCCGACCGTTCCCGCCATAAAGCGGCTGCGCGGCCTGCCGATGCTCTGCGTGCGCGGAACGCTGGAGAATGACAGCGCCTGCCCCTCCATTCCCCAAGGGTTGGCGCAGATGGTGGTGGTGCCCGGCGGCCATCATTTCGATCGCAACGCCCCGCTGCTGGTGACTCATATGCTCAAGGGGCTGACGATATGATCCTGGTCGAGCGGATCAAGGCCTGGAAAGCGCCGCTGACGGTCGCCGTCACGCTGGCGGTGGCGGCGCTGGGGCTGGTGGCGCTGCACGGCCTGTTGGCGGAAGTGCGGCTGAAGGACATCCGCCATGCCGTGCATCTGATCGCCGGCTGGCGGCTGGCGGCGGCGCTGGCGCTGACGGCGGCGAGCTACATCGCGCTCACCTTCTACGACTATGTCGCGCTGCGGATCGTCGGGCGGCCCCTGCCGTGGCGGACGGCGGCGCTGGCGTCCTTCTGCAGCTACACGCTCAGCCATAATCTGGGCCTGTCGCTGCTGACCGGCGGGTCGGCGCGCTACCGCATCTACACCGCCGCCGGGCTGGAGGGCGGCGACATCGCCCGCATCATCGCCTCGGCGGGCCTCTCCTTCTGGGGCGGGGTGTTCGTGCTGGCGGGTGCGCTGATGCTGGTCCATCCGGCCACCATCGGCATCATGGGATGGACGATCGGCATGCCGTGGCAAAGGCTGGCGGGGGGCGCGATCCTGCTGACGGCGGCGGCGGTCCTGCTCCTCCTTGCCCGCCCCGCCCGCGCCCCGCGCCTGTTCGGCTGGCGGCTGGCCCTGCCGACCCAGGGGCAGGCGCTCGCCCAGATCGGCGTCGCCTGCATCGACCTTGCCGCCGCCAGCGCCGCGCTGTTCATCCTGGTGCCCGGCATCGCCCCGGCGCTCTATCCCACTTTGTTCCTGGCCTATGGGCTGGCGGTCATCGTCACTCTGGTCAGCCATGTGCCCGGCGGTTTGGGCATATTCGAGGCGGTGATCGTCGCCACCCTGCCCGATGTGGACAGGCCCAGCCTGCTCGCCGCGCTGATCGCCTATCGCCTGATCTATTATCTGATCCCGCTGCTGCTGGGCGTCATCGCCATCGCCCTGCATGAAGGCAATGGCTGGCGCCACCCGGTCAGCCGGGTGCTGGACGGCGCGCAGGCCGCCGCGTCCGGCATGGCGCCGGTCATGCTGTCGCTGCTGGTGGCGGTGGGCGGCGTGATCCTGCTGATCTCCGGCGCGCTGCCTGCGATCCAGCACCGCATGCGCATCGTCACCGGCTGGCTGCCGCTGACCTTCATCGAAGCGTCCCATTTCGCCGCCAGCGTCATCGGCACGCTGCTGATCCTGCTCGCTTCCGGCCTCTACCGCAGGCTGGACGCCGCCTTCTGGATGACGCGGGCGCTGCTGCTGGCGGGGGCGATCTTCTCGCTGATCAAGGGGCTGGATTATGAGGAAGCGAGCGCGCTGCTGCTGATCGCCGCGCTGCTGCAATGGACGCGGGGCGCCTTCTACCGCCGCACCAGCTTCACCGCCGAAGCGCTGACCCCCGCCTGGATCGCGACGCTGGCCGTGGCGGTCGGCCTGTCGATCTGGATCGGTTTCTTCGCCTATAAGCATGTCGATTATCAGAACGACCTGTGGTGGCATTTCGGCCCGCACGCCAACGCCGCCCGCTTCCTGCGCGCAGGCCTTGCGACCGCGGTGCTGGCGGTCAGCGCCGCCTTCTGGCGCATGTTCCGCCCCGCGACCGCGCCGCGCCTCGCCGACCGCCCGTCCATCACGGCCAGCGCGGACGCGCTGGCGCTGGCCCAACGGACCGACGCACTGCTGGCTACCACCGGCGACAAGCTGTTCCTGACCTCCGGCACCGGCCGCGCCTTCGTCATGTACCAGGTGCAGGGACATAGCTGGATCGTGATGGGCGACCCCGTGGGCGACCGATCGGAATGGCCCGACCTGCTGTGGCAGTTGCGCGAAAGGGCGGATGCAGAACAGGGCCGCCTGCTGCTCTACCAACTGAGCCTCGACGCCCTCCCGCTGGCGATCGACCTTGGCCTCGCCATCGTCAAATATGGCGAGGAAGCCCGCGTCGACCTGCATCATTTCACGCTCGACGGGCCGGACGCCAAGCCGCTGCGCTATGCCGAACGCCGCGCCATGCGCGAAGGGGCGACGTTCGAGATCGTGCCGGCGGGCCGGGTGCCCATGCTGATGGCGGAATTGAAGGCGATCTCCGACCAATGGCTCGCCGCCAAAGGCCATGGCGAAAAGGCGTTCAGCGTCGGCCGCTTCGACCCCGCCTATATCGCCGCCTGCGATTGCGCCCTCGTCCGGCAGGAGGGACGGATCGTCGCCTTCGCCAATATCTGGGCCATCGCCAATCGCCGCGAACTGTCGGTCGACCTGATGCGCCATGCGGATGAGATGCCCTATGGCACGATGGATTTCCTGTTCATCCGCCTGATGCAATGGGGCCGCGAACAGGGCTATGACTGGTTCACCCTGGGACTCGCGCCGCTGTCGGGCATAGAGGCGCGCCGTCTGTCGCCCTTCTGGGCCAAGGCGGGCGCCTTCTTCTTCCGCCATGGCGAAAGCTTCTACGGTTTCGAGGGGCTGCGCGCCTATAAGGACAAATATGCCCCGCGCTGGGAACCCCGCTTCATCGCGGGGCCAAGCGGCATATCCCTGTCCCGCGCGATGATCGACCTGCAAAAGCTGGTCGGCGGCGGACCGGGCAGCGCAGCGACAAGGACGCGGCGGCGCAGGACGCATGCACCGCCGGCGGCGGGCCTGCATGATGAGGGAGGCCAGTCATCGGGACGGCTGGCAGGGGCGGATGTGGGTTGAGATTTTCGGCTTGCCGGCTCGGAAGCGGGTGACGCAGAGGGGATGGCCGACGGTCTGAACGCCGCCCTCTCCCGAAGGAGCGCGGCGCGGCCTGATGGCGACGCTCGACCAAAAACATCTTCCGCACATATCGCAAAAATCACGTGATGATATGTTGTAACTTTGCTCGGCCTCGCTTATGTAGCACGCACCATGCCGATCAGCCTTCGCCAGCATCTGCTCAACGGCCGGATCGATCGCATCGCGATCGCTCTGTCGGGCGTGTGCGTGGCGCATTGCTTCGGTACGGCCGTGCTGCTCGGCGTGCTCGCCTCGGCCGGAGGGATTTTCGAAAGCCCGATCTTCCATGAGGCCGGCTTGGTGCTGGCGATCCTGCTGGGCGCGGTAGCGCTCGGCCATGGCGCCGTGGCGCATGGCTTCATGATGCCGGCCGCGATCGGATCGCTGGGCCTGGGAATCATGGCCGGTGCGCTCACCATGGATCATGGCTGGCAGGAAAGTGCCTATACGCTGCTGGGCGTCGCGATCCTGGCGCTTGGCCACGATCTCAATCACCGCGCCGGGCGATAGCCGCTCCAACATCGCGCATGAAAAAAAGGGGACCCGGCAAGGTCCCCTTTTTGCCTGGCCGCTGATTCCGGCTCAGATCGGTTTACGGTCCAGCCGATGTTCGCCCTTCACCCAGCGCACCGTGCCGGTGCTGGCGCGCATCACGACGCTGTCGGTGGTGAGCTTGCCGCCCGGCAGCCGCTTGACGCCGGCCAGCAACGATCCGTCGGTGACGCCGGTCGCCGCGAAGATGCAGTCGCCCTTGGCCAGTTCGTTGAGGTCATAGACCTTGTCCAGGTCGGCAATGCCCCATTTGCGGGCGCGTGCGCGCTCGTCATCGTTGCGGAACAGCAGCTTGCCCTTGAACTGCCCGCCGACGCAGCGCAGCGCCGCGCAGGCCAGAACGCCCTCCGGCGCGCCGCCCGATCCCATGTACATGTCGATATTGGTTTCGGGATTGGTGGTGGCGATCACGCCCGCCACGTCCCCATCCGGGATCAGCATGATGCCGCAGCCGATGGCGCGCAGCTCCGCGATCAGCTTCTCATGGCGCGGCCGGTCCAGCACGCAGACGATGATCTCATGCGCGTCGACGCCCTTGGCGCGGGCGACCGCCTCGACATTCTCCTTCACCGACCTGTTGAGGTCGATGACGCCGTCCGGCAGGCCCGGGCCGACCGCCAGCTTCTCCATATAGACGTCGGGCGCGTTGAGCAGGCCGCCCTCTTCGGAAATCGCCAGCACGGCCAGCGCGTTGGGACCGGCCTTGGCGGTGATGGTGGTGCCCTCCAGCGGATCGAGCGCGATGTCGATCCGCGGGCCGGTGCCGATCGCGTTGCCGACCTTCTCCCCGATATAGAGCATCGGCGCTTCGTCGCGTTCGCCTTCACCGATGACGACGGTGCCGTCCATATAGAGGTCGTTGAAGGCCAGACGCATCGCTTCGACCGCGGCGGCATCGGCGGCCTTCTCATCGCCGCGGCCGATCAGCTTCGACGCGGCGATCGCGGCCGCTTCGGTCACGCGCACCATCTCCAGCACCAGCACACGATCGAGTATCGAGCTTGCCTGCACCATGTCGTTTCCTCTTCAGCCGCTATTTTGGAGAGCGCGATAGGATGTCGCTCGAACATTGTCGAGGGTGCGCTTTTCGCGAGGGGGATGCAACGGAAGCGCGTTTGTGGCGTTCGCAGCAGGACAAGACCAAGGGCCGCTCCGATGATCCTTCTGCTGATTGCCGCCAGCCTCGCCGCGCAGCCCGATGGTGCGCCGCGCCGGATCGCCAGGGTTCAGCCAGCGCCATGCCAGGCCGTGCCGGCGCTGTGCCTGACCGATACGGTCGCGCAGGAACCGCGTCTGGGACGAAGCGCGGCTTCAGCGGGCGACGGGAAGATGAGCGCCTACCGCTTCGATGCGCGGCCATGCCGGATCGTGGGCATTATGGGCTGCCCCAAGCGCGCCAATCGGCAGATATTCCGGCTGGGCGAACCCATCGGCCAGACGCTGGCCCGCAGTTTCGGGCTGGATTGAGCGTGCGGAACGGAAAGGGGCGTTCGAAGCCATGCTCCTCCCGCCTGTGGAAGGGATAGGGGGGCGCAAGCGGCGAGCTTACAAGCTGGCTGTTGAAAACCGCCGCCGATGTCGCGCCAGCCACCCCTCTGTCGAAGGTCCTGGATGGGTCAATCCCAGCGCCATGCCTTACACCTGCATCTCAATCCAGGATATGCATCACCATCGGCGTTTGCAGCAGGCTGTCCGACCCCGCCAGCCGGTCCAGCGTCTCCCTTACGCAGCGTTCCTCGCCTGCATGGGTGACGATCGCCACCAGCACGCCGTCCGTCTGGCTGGCGCCGCGCTGGATCATGCTCTCGATGGACACGCCGGCGTCGCGGGTCGCCGCCGCGATCTCCGCCAGCACGCCGGGCCGATCCTGCACCTTGAAGCGCAGATAGGCGCGACCCACGCGCTTGCCCGCATCGGCCGGCTTCTGCTGGGCCAGGGCGGCCACGGGCATGGCGAGCGCGTCGCCATATTCGTCGCGCGCCACGTCGATCAGGTCGGCGACCACCGCCGATGCGGTCGGCCCGTCGCCCGCGCCGCGTCCCTGGAAGAAAAGGCGGCCGACGAAATTGCCCTCCGCCACCACGGCGTTCAGCGACCCGTCGACATGGGCCAGCGGATGGTCGAGCGGCACCAGCATCGGGTGGACGCGCTGGAACAGGCCGTCGGGGCCATTTTCCGCCATGCCGACCAGCCGGATGCGATAGCCGAGCGCTGCCGCCTCCGCGATGTCCGCGGCGATGACATGGCGGATGCCGGTGGTCGCGACCGCATCGAAATCCAGTTCCGTGCCAAAGGCGAGGCTGGCGAGGATGGTCAGCTTGTGCGCGGCGTCGACACCGTCGATGTCGAAGCTGGGATCGGCCTCGGCATAGCCCAGTTCCTGCGCTTCCTTCAGCACCTCGTCGAAGCCGCGCCCTTCTTTCTCCATCGTGGTCAGGATGTAGTTGCAGGTGCCGTTGAGGATGCCGTAGACACGCGCAATCTCGTTCGCGGCCGCGCCTTCGCGCATGCCCTTGATGACCGGGATGCCGCCCGCGACCGCTGCTTCATATTTGAGGGCGACGCCCGCCTTCTCCGCCAGCCCGGCAAGGTCGAGGCCATGATGGGCCAGCATCGCCTTGTTCGCGGTGACGAAGGGCTTGCCGACGCTCAGGCACTGGCGGGCGAGGGTGAGGGCAGGGCCGTCCGCCCCGCCGATCAGTTCCACCACCACGTCGATGTCGGCGCGGGTCGCCAGCGTGGTCATGTCGTCTACCCATTCATAGGGGGAGAGGTCGACGCCGCGATCCTTGTTGCGGTCGCGCGCGGAGATGGCGACGATCTGGATCGGGCAACCGGCGCGGCGGGCGATCAGGTCGGCATTGGTCTGGAGCAGCCGAATGACCCCGCCGCCCACCGTGCCGAGGCCGACCAGCGCGACGCGCAGCGGGGCATGGCGGTGCAGATTGGTCATGGCTTCCGTTCATCCTTCCTGATCACGAGACGCCGCGCTGATAGCGGCCTCTGCGCTTCTGTCCAAGGAAAAGGAGCCGACCGCGGAACCGGAAGGCTGCCGCCATCGCGCAATCAGCGCGCCGTCCTTGTCCGCCCGCAGGGGCCCAGGGCGTCCAGGACCATCTGATAATCCGCACGGGCCAGCTCGGCGTCCTGGGGCGAGAGCGCCCGCACGGACCGGGCCGGCAGCGCGTTGGGCAGGCCGCAGGCCAGGCGGTACCAGAGCAGGCTGCCCGGCGCCGGGGGCCGGGCAGCCTCATCCACGATCTCGCCCAGCGCCACGGCCCAGCGCGGTTGTTGCCCGGGCCGGCGCAGGATGGACAGCGAGACGGGGTCGCCATTTTCCGTGCGGAGGAAAATCTGCGTCTCCCCTTCGCCGGCGATCGTGCCCGCGACATGGAAGGCATCGCCCAGTCCGATGATGCGGGGCGGCGCATCGACGGCGACCAGTTCGGACAGGATCGCCTTCACCCGCTCGGTCTCCGCAGGGGATGCGACGATCTGCGCATCGCGTGCGACGAGCTGGATTTCGCCGGGGCGCCCGCCGGGACGCGCGAACAGGATGACCTGCGCTTTCTTCAGCTTGGGCATCTTGCCCCGCGCATCGAGCGGCGCGTCGTAGAGGTAACGGACGGTGGGGCTGATTCCCCCCTCGCCGCGAATCAGATTGGCGACATTCGCCTCCACATAGACCCTTTGATACCCTGCCGGGACGGTGCCGGCCTGCGCGGGTTTCAATTTGATGATGTTGCCAATCCGCGCCTGTGCCACCAGCGGCGCGGCGTCCGCGAGGTCCGCGATGTCCGCATAGGAGAGTCCGGCCACGCGTTCCGATGGTTGCGTTACCATCCGGCCCGAACCCGTCTGAGCCACGGAAATCTGCGATTGTACGGCGGAAATGAGGCAGAGCAGGGCGAGCTTCCGCAGGGGCATGGTGGATTTCTTTTTCATCTTCGTCCTAATGATGGCAGTCCGTGACATGTTTGTCACATGCAAGTCTTTCCGGTGTGTAATGGCGGTCGCAAATGATCATATCGATAAAGCGTTTGCGTGCCACGATGCGCCGCGATAGGAGTTCGCACGGTAGCAAATGGACGGATAGGGGCCAAGATGACCGGGGTAGCCCGGCCAGCTCGGGCCGTTTTTGGCTTATTTGCCGATAATCAACTGGTAAGCTGAGTTAAGGAGTGTCGTTGCCGAATGGCCTATGCTGACCACTCGCAAGGATCGAGTCGCACGATCTCGATCATTATCGTCGCCCTGATTCACGCTGTTCTGGGTTATGCCTTCGTCACCGGTCTTGGCATGAAATATGTCAAAAAGGCGGCGGAACAGCTGAACGTGATCGACGTCAAGGAGGAACCGCCGCCACCGGACGAGGAGCCGCCGCCGCCGCCGCCAGACCAGCCGGTCGAACCGCCGCCGGTCGTCGCACCGCCGCCGATCGTTCAGACCCCGGCCCCCGCACCGCCGATCCAGACGGTCCGGACTCCGCCGCCGGTCTTCAACCCGGTTCCGGTTGCCGCTCCGCCGCCGCCGCCGGCTCCCCCGCCGCCGGAGGTGCCCGCATCCCGTGCGTCGCCGCGCAGCAGCCCGGGCAGCTGGCTCAGCGATGCCGACTATCCGAGCCGCGCGCAGCGTGAAGAACGCTCGGGTACGGCCGGGTTCCGGCTGGAAATCGGCCCGGACGGCCGCGTGACCAACTGCACCATCACCTCTTCGACCGGCCATGCCGACCTCGACGAGGCGACGTGCCGCCTGCTTCCGAAGCGTGCGAGGTTCAAGCCCGCGACGGCAGCCGGAGGTGGTCCGATGTCGGACACGTACAATGGCCGGATCACCTGGCGTCTGCCGGAATGATTTTGAAAAGGGCGGGCGAGCGCCTCCGGATGACTGGACGCCGCCTACCCTTGTTTATTGATCCTTTGAGAGGGAAGTCTTGAACATGTTGATGTATCTCGCAGCAGCTGCCGCGCCCAAGGCGGAGAACCCGTATGGCCTGATGGAGGCCCTTGAGCAGGGCGGCACCATCGCCTGGACCGTCTTCATCATCCTTTGCGGTATGTCGATCGGCACCTTCTACATTCTGTTCACCAAGCTGATCGAACAGCAGAAGGTGATCAACCAGGGCAAGAAGGTTCGTGCGACCTTCTGGCGCGCCGCCACCCTGAAGGAAGGCACCGCCAAGCTGGAAAAGAACTCGGCCTACAAGCAGATCGTCGACGACGGCATCAAGGCCCAGGAAGAACACACCAAGCTGACCGACCCGGTCGAAGCCCATGACTGGCTGCACGGCTCGCTCGCCCGTTCGGAAGCCTCGATCAATTCGAAGCTCGGCGGCGGCCTGGCGTTCCTCGCCACCGTCGGTTCGACCTCGCCGTTCATCGGTCTGTTCGGTACGGTTATCGGTATCTACCGCGCGCTCATCAAGATCGGTGCTGCCGGTCAGGCCTCGATCGACGCCGTTGCCGGCCCGGTCGGTGAAGCTCTGATCATGACCGCCCTGGGTCTGGCCGTGGCCGTTCCCGCGGTGCTGGCCTACAACTTCCTGCAGCGCCGCAACAAGTCGATCGCGGAACAGCTCAACGGCTTCACCGTCGACCTGCTGGCTCACCTGGTGTCGAACGGCGCCGTGAAGCCGACGATCGCCGCTGCCCCGGCCGCTCCGGCCGCCAAGCCGGCCGCTGCGCCGACCAAGGCCTGATAGGCTGAGATGCCGGCAAGGGGGCCGGCGGCGGCTGCGACGCCCGGTCCCCCTTATCGGACGTGGGTCCCGGAATGCCGGGGCGCCATCGACAAGCATGTTAGGAAATAATCAATGGCAATGAGTGTTGGCTCTGACGGCGGTGAAGACAAGCCGATGTCCGACATCAACACGACGCCGCTCGTCGACGTCATGCTGGTGTTGCTCATCATCTTCCTCATCGCGGTCCCGGTCGTCGTCCAGACGGTTCAGCTGCAGCTCCCCAAGGTCGCGTTCGAGCCGACGACGACGAAACCGGAAAACGTCTCCCTGTCGATCACGCAGGGCTCCGACGGTAGCTGTGCGGTCTACTGGAACCTGACCCGCGTCTCCTCCGACGAGCTGCTCGACCGTGCGGTCGCGAAGCTGGAGGCGGACATCAAGAAGGCGGGCGGCGTTGAGAATCTGACGCCCGAGGATCTGCCCGAAGTGCATATCCGCGGCGACATCAACGTTCCCTATCGGTGCATCGGCGGTACCATCTACACGATGCAGCGCGCCGGTTTCCCGAAGGTCGGCTTCATATCCGAGCCCGAGCCGGGTTCGCATACGCAGCGGCTTTAAGTTACAGCCCTTTGTGCCGCATTTTCAGACCTGGTGGCCGGTCCACGTCCATCGATGAAAATGCTCTAGGAGTATCGCCATGGCAATGAGTGCCGGAAGAGACGATGGCGAACCGATGGTGGAAATGAACACGACGCCGTTGATCGACGTCATGCTCGTTCTCCTCATCATGTTCATCATCACCATCCCGATCCAGACCCACGCGGTCAAGATCGACCTGCCGCAGAACGCGCCGCCGACCGACAGCGTCATCGACCCTGTCAAGAACAAGGTGGCGATCGATCCCAGCGGCGTCATCACCTGGAACGGTTCGGCCATCGACCTGCTGACCCTGCGTCAGTATCTGCAGCAGTCGCTGCGGTTGCCGGTCGAACCCGAATTGCAGTTCCAGCCCAATGCCGCCACCCGCTACGTCGTCGTCGACGAAGTGCTGGCGGAGATCAAGCGCGCTGGCGTGACGAAGCTGGGCTTCGTCGGCAACGAACAGTACGGCAATTTCTAAGGCCGTCGGAACCGGAGCCGGCACAACGCCGGAACCGGTTCGGTAGGATTTGCGCATCGAAAGGGGCGCAGGACGGGCGTTCGCTGGATCATCGGACGTCCGTGCGCCCCCAGGGCACGAATACGCCGCCGCCGTCTGGCCGGGAATGTTCGACTTCCCGTTTCCGGGCGCGGGCTGGGGTGACGCAATCGGGCGCGTGATGCGCGGACCTGCATGGGGGCTGCTTCGGCGGCCCCTTATTTTTGCCCGGCCGGGTTCGGCTTAATGCTTTCTTCACCGCGACGGGCGATGATGCGGCCGGTCAAATCGGCATGGGATCATGGGCGCCAAAGTTCAGACAAACCCGTATCACGGCAATAATCGTCTGGCGGATCGCCGCACGGCTGTGATCGGCGTTCGGGTCCGACGCCCGGGCGAGACCTGGTTCAAGAGCCACATCACCGATGTCTCCGAAGTCGGTTTCCGCTTGAAAAGCTTCATGAAACTGGCGGCGGACGATGATCTGTGGATCATGCTGCCGGGCTTCGAAGGCCGCCGGGCGCGTGTGTTGTGGAGCCGGTCGCATGAATCGGGCTGCGTCTTCGAACGCCCGCTGCATCCGGCGATTCTCGATCACATCATCCGGATCAGCCAGTAAACCGGCGGCGATTCGCTTGCTGGCGCGCTTAGTTCAAAGGCCGCCATCACGCCGATGATTGGCGGCGAAGGGGACGCCGACCCATCGTCTCCTCCACGGCTGCGGTCCCCGCTGACGGTGCCGCTGGCCCGCTCCGGACCATCCCATCCGCGTCTCCATCCGCGTCGTCCTCGACCGGCGCGATGAACTTCGCTGCCGTCCATGCGATCTTCGCCTTATTTTGGCAGCGGCCACAGCCTTGCCGATGCCGGGCGGTGATGGGCGCGGCATCGCATCGGACTGGAGAGCATGATGACGCGACAAGCCTTCATGTCCACGGCCTCCGCCCTCCCGTCCATGGCGGCTTCGAGTGTATTGGCGGCGCTCCGACGCAGACGGGTGGGGCTATATCCTGCTCGTCATGAACGGTGCTTCGACCGCCTGTTCTGTGCCTGCCGAAGCGTCATTCCGATCCATCGCGCATCGCCATCAATCCGTCAGAAGAACAGCTTGCGGAAGCTGATCGTCACCGCGCGCCCCAGCGGGTCCAGATAACCCGGCTGGTACCGGACCGGCGTGGTCCCGTTCGCATCGGTCACGCTGCGCCGCTGGTTGAAGAGATTGTCGATGCCGATCGATATGCGCGCCCCGCGCAGGAACGGATGGTTCTTCACCAGCGAAGGCATCTGCCCCAGATTGGCGAACAGGCGCAGGTCGACCGTCGCCAGGCTGCCGAAGTCCAGCCGCGACGCGCCGCCCGCCGTGCCGTTCAGGGCGCCGTCGACATGGGTGCCGCTTTCCCAATCCACGCTCAACCGCGCGCCGAGGCCGTTATTGGTATAGCCCATCCGCGCATTCAGCTCATGCCGCGGCTGGCCGCCCGACGATCCCGTGGCATCGCCGTTCAGCAGGTCCAGTTCCGGCACGCCGGGCGCGATCAGGATGCTCTCCGTGAAATGCCAGCTGTGATAGAGGCTGAAGCTGAGCCGGCCGCCGCCCCCGCCGCCACGGCCGCCGCCGAAACCTCCCGGCCCGCCAAAGCCGCCGCCGGGACCGCGCGGACCTCCGCCAAAGCCTCCGTCCGGTCCGCCCCGACTGCCTTCGCCGCGTGGCCGCTCGCCGCCATCCTGTCCTTGAGGGGGCTGTCCGCCCTGGCCGCCGCCCGGCCCGCGATTGCCGAACAGGCTGCGCAGGTCCTGCAACTCCTTGGGCCGCTCCTCAGGCCTGGCGCCGGCGGCACGCCAGGCTTCCACCACCTTCTGGATGTGCGATTTCAGCGGAATGGAAAGGTCGAAACCCCAGCGGAGCTGCTCGCTCCGCGATCGCAGATAATTGATCGGCCGCGCATCGACCTGCACCAGATTGCCGTCTTCGTCCCGCAGGAAGCGCTGGGGGAAGGCGTCCTCAATGGCGGGGCTCGGCGTCGGGAAGGCCGAGATCGGGTTGCTCGTCCGGCTGTTGGTGTAGGTCGCCGTCAGCGTAAGGTTGGGTTTGTCGAACGGCTTGATATTGGCGCTGAGGCGGAACTGGTCGCGCACGCTCTCCTTGAGGGCGGCATTGCCTCCGCTCAGTTGCGTCACGAAGACGGTCTGTCCGGTCGCATAGTCGAACACCGACACATTGGGCGTGGACACCAGCGGATCGGTGATCTGCGTGCCCGTGGGCGCGGCGCGATCCTGGTTGGCCGACATCAGCAACTGCACGGCGGGCACCGGCCGCCAGCGCATGCCGTACCCCAGGGTCGAAAGCGTGCCGAAGTCGGAATAATGCTGCGCCGCCGCGTTCACATTGACGCCGATGTCTCCCACCGCGCCCAGCACGCCCTTCGACCGGCTGGTGATCGGCAGGTCGACGCTGATCTGCCCGCTGCCGATTTCCCGGCTGTAGCTGTTGTCGCGCTCCTCGCCCGAACGGATCGGCCAGCTAACGAAGCCATTGGCCGATCCGCCCACGCGCACCGCGGTCGTCACCGCGCCGGCCGGCAGGTCGAACAGCGGACCCGACAGCAGCAGGTCGCCCTGCACCGCCTTCGATTCCGCCTCCGCCCGGTCGATCACCCGCGTCGACAGCAGGTCGGACGAAAAGCCGCCGAACGGGTCCGCGCCTGCATCGATCGCGCTCTGGATCGCTCCGGTCGCAAACCCCCGGTCGGTCGAAGTCCGGGTGTTCGAATAATCGCCATTGCCGGTGAACGACCATTGCCAGCCGCCGCCCAGCAGGCCGTTCAGCGTCACGCCGACATGGCCGGTCGTGCCCTTGATCTGCTGTCCCAACTCGCCCGCCTGGCGCAGATAGCGATAGAAGCTCGTCGGCGTGGCGAAGGGCGAGAAGGGGTTGCCGGCGGGCAGGTCGAACGCGGCTGCCTGGAACCCTTGCAGGCTGTCATTGTCGGACAGTTCCAGCCGCCCGTTGACGGTCACGGACACCTTGCCCAGCGCGCGGGCCAGCGTCGCATTGGCGGCGAAGCTCTCCGTCGCCGGGCTGAGCGTGCGATGATGGGCCAGTTCGCCGCCGGTCATGCCATTCCCGCCCACCAGAAAGGCGTCGATGCCCGATTGCCGGTTGGCCTGCTCACCCTGCACGGTCGGCACCACGCCGCGCTCGCTCTCCAGCAGGGATGCGGCGGTCTTGTACTGCAGGTTGAGGGTGAAGCGATTATCGCCCCGGATGCGCAGCAGCCCGCCTTCCGCCGAGCCATTCTCCCGCCCGCCCTGCGTCGTTGTGCCCGCGCGCAGGTCCACCGTTTCGGCGCGGAACCGCTGGCGCAGCACGATGTTCACCACCTTCTGCGTCGGCGCATAGCCATAGCTGAGCGCCACCTGTTCGGGCAGGATGTCGACCCGCGCCACCGCTTCGGACGGGATGTCCTGAATTTCCGAAAAGCTGGAGATCCGCTTGCCGTTCAGCAGGATCACCGGCGTCCCATTGGTCTGAGGCGACAGTTCGGAGATCATTTCGGATATGGACGTGACGCCCAGGGCGCGGACATCGGCGGGGGAAAGCTGCTGCTCCGGCTTGACATTGCCGACCACCGCGCCGCGTTCAGGCTGGCCGGTGACGACGATCTCATCGGCATCATCCATCTGCCCGGCCGGGCCCCTCGGCTCCTCGGTCTGCGCCATCAGCGCGCCCGGCGCCGCACTCATCATCAACGGAAACAGAAGACAGGCAAAGGAACGGCGCACTGTTTACCCCTTAGGATCAAACCCTGAATGCCCTCCCTCTAGGGGGAAGTTGTCGCAAGACTCTGGCAATGCCCATAAAGATTTGTCGCAAAATGTAATCCGGCATCGTGCCGCCCGGGCCGGGCCGCATCGCAAAAGGCCTTGGCGGGACTGCGACCTGCCATGCCGGAAGGGGATCGCGCGTCTGCCGATTGCATTGCCCGCCAGACTTTCTACACCTTTGCGCATGCGCACGCTCTATCCCGCCATCGAACCCTTCGCTTCCGGACATCTCGACATGGGGGATGGCCACCGCGTCTATTGGGAGCGGGCCGGGACGCCGGGCGCCAAGCCGGCCGTCTTCCTGCATGGCGGGCCGGGCGGCGGCATATCGCCCGACCACCGCCGCCTGTTCGATCCGGACCGCTACGACGTCCTCCTCTTCGACCAGCGCGGCTGCGGTCGCTCGACGCCCCATGCGGAGCTGGAGGCGAACACGAGCTGGCACCTGGTCGCGGACATCGAACGCCTGCGGCAGATGATGGGCGTCGACCGATGGCTGGTCTTCGGCGGAAGCTGGGGGTCCACGCTGGCGCTGGCCTATGCCCAGACCCATGCCGACCGCGTGACCGAACTGGTGCTGCGCGGCATCTTCACCATCCGCAAGCAGGAGATCGACTGGTATTATCAGCAGGGCGCCAGCCGCATCTATCCGGACAAATGGGAACGTTTCGTCGCGCCCATCCCGGAAGCGGAGCGTGGCGACCTGCTCCACGCCTATCGGCGCATCCTGACCGGCGACGATCGCGCGCGGCAGATCGCCGCGGCCAAGGCCTGGAGCGTCTGGGAGGGCGAGACCATCCGCCTGCTGCCCGACGAAGCGCTGTCCGCCACGCATGAGGCCGATGATTTCGCGCTCGCTTTCGCGCGGATCGAAAATCATTATTTCGTCCATGGCGGCTGGCTGGAGGAGGGGCAGCTCATCCGGGACGCCGGGAAACTGGCGGGCATCCCCGGCATTATCGTGCAGGGCCGCTATGACATGGCCTGCCCCGCCGAAACCGCCTGGGCGCTGCACAGGGCCTGGCCCGGGGCGCGCTTCGAGATGATCGAAGGGGCGGGCCATGCGTTCAACGAACCCGGCATATTGGACGCGCTCATCCGGGCGACGGACGGGTTTGCCGCCCAAGCGAAAGGATAAGCATGCGCATATGGATGGTGCTGGCGGGGGTCATCACCCTGATGGGCTGTGGCGAGAGCAGCGACCGGATCACCGCGGTCGACCGCCGGGATACGCCCGAAACCGGCGCCGCGGCCGCCGTCGCGAAGCTCGACGAGGCCCAGCGCAACGGCGTGCTGGAACGCGCGGTGCGGGCGTCGGGCGCGGCTTGCCCGACCGTCATCCGGTCGGAGCGGACCGAGGTGCGGCCCGGCGTCAAGGGCTGGAAGGCCGCGTGCAATGACGGCACGGCGCATCTGATCGAAATTCAGGCCGACGGCACCGCCAACGTCACCAGCCGCACCCACTGACCGTCGGCTTGGCGCATGTCCCTGTGCGAGGCATGGCGGCCCATGCCGTCAGCCTGCGGCGACATCCTGAAACTGGAGGTTGGCCAGCCGCGCATAGAGGCCCTTCTGCCGCATCAGCGTGGCATGGTCGCCCTGTTCGACCAGCCGCCCTTCGTCCAGCACGAGGATGCGGTCGGCGGCCCTGACCGTGGCCAGCCGGTGGGCGATGACGATGGTGGTGCGGCCCTGCATCAGCCGGCCGAGGGCATCCTGCACCAGCCGTTCCGATTCGGCGTCGAGGGCGGAGGTCGCTTCGTCCAGCAGCAGGATCGGCGCATCGCGCAAAAGGGCGCGGGCGATGGACAGGCGCTGGCGCTGGCCGCCCGAAAGGCGCGCGCCGCCTTCGCCCAGAAAGCTGTCCAGGCCCTGCGGCAGGGCGCGCAGGAAACCCTCCGCATTGGCGGCGCGGGCTGCGGCCCAGATCTGCTCGTCGCTGGCGTCCCACCGCCCGTAGCGAAGATTGTCGCGCGCGGAGGCGGCGAAGATGATGCTTTCCTGCGGCACCATGGCCATCATGCCGCGCACCTCGGCCGGATCGGCCTGGGGCAGGGGCACGTCGTTCAGGCGGATCACGCCCGAATCCGGATCGTAGAAGCGCAGCGCCAACTGGATCAGGGTGGACTTCCCCGCGCCGGAAGGGCCGACGATGGCGACCGTTTCGCCCGGCGCGATGTCGACGGAAATGCCATGCAGGGCCGCCTGGTCGGGCCGTGTGGGATAGCGGAAATGCACGTCCTCGAACTGGAGATGCGCGCCATGATCGGTTCGCGGCACCGGGACGGGGCGGGGCGGCGGGGTTATCTGCGGCACGGCGCTCATCAGTTCATGCAGCCGTCCGGCGGCGCCCGCTCCGCGCAGCAGGTCGCCCCAGGTCTCCGACAACGCGCCGAACGCGCCTGCGACAAGCCCGCCGGTCAGCACGAAGGCGGCGATGCTGCCGCCCGACAGGCGTCCGGCGGCGACATCCAGCGCGCCCTGCCACATGACCGCCGTGATCGACCCGAAGACCAGTGCGATGACGATGGCGGTCATCGCCGCGCGCAGGGCGATCCGGCGGCGCGCCGTGGCGAAACCCGCCTCGACCGTGCTGTCGAATCGCGCCGCTTCCCGTCCTTCCTGACCGAAGGCCTGCACGATCTTCATCGCGCCCAGCGTTTCCGACGTGACGCTGCCGACATCGGCCAGCCGGTCCTGGCTTGCCCGCGACAGGGCGCGCACGCGGCGGCCAAGGCCGATGATCGCCACCAATATGACCGGAATGCCCAGCAGCAGCAGCCCGGCAAGCTTGGGCGCCAGCGCGAAAAGATAGATGAGGCCGCCGGTGCCCGTCACCACATTGCGCAGCGCGATCGACACGGTCGATCCCACCACCTGGTCGATGATGGCCGTGTCGGCGGTCATGCGCGACGCGATTTCGGAGGGGCGGTTTTCCTCGAAGAAGCGGGGTTCCTGCCGCAGCAGATTGGCCTGGGTGGCCGACCGGATGTCAGCGACGACGCGCTCTCCCAGCCAGGACACGAAATAGAAGCGGGCGGCCGTCGCCAATGCCAGGACCACCACGATCAGGAACAGATATTCGAACCAGCGGCTGATGTCGCCGCCGCCCATGAAGCCGCGGTCGATGACCAGCCGGAACCCGCTGGGAATCGCCAGCGTCGCGGCGGACGAGATCAGCAGCGCAGCGAGCGCCCCGGCGATGCGGCCCGGATAGCGGCTGGCGAAGCGCCAGATCATCGCCAGGCTGCCGAGTGGGGCGCGCGCCTTGTCGCGCGGCGATGGTTGGTCCACATCCTCCATGGCGCCGCGCTCTAAAGGGATTTTGCGTGAAAGGGAACATTTCCCGGTTCCGAAATCCGACCGGGCGCTAACCGGCGGGCGCGATCTCCGCCGCCAGCGCCATGATGCGCTGCGGTCCGGCACGGCCGGTCAGGGCATAGGCCATGTCGCCCGCTTCCCAATAGGCGATGACGTCATCCGCGCGCCGCGCGAGCAGCGGCCTCGCCTCCGCCGGGGTTTCGGCCCGGTCCGCGAAGAAGGAGAGCTGCTCGCCCTCCGGCGTGGTGATCGACACGGCGACGGCGGGGCTGTCCGGCGTCGGGTAAAGCTGCACGTCATGGATGCGCCACCGGACCGGCAGCGGCGGCAGGACGATGCCGGTCGAACGCTGTATCTCGCCGGGGTTGAGCGTGGCGCTCTCCACCTGGGACGCCATGCTCTGGCGCAGCAGCCCGGTGCGGTGGGACGCGGCGGCTTCGTCCAGGAAGGTGGTGGCCTGCGCCGCCTGCGGAAATTCGCCCAGCTCGCCCCGCGCGATCCAGCCGGTGGCGACCAGCGCGGCGATGCCCGCCGCCCGGCCGAGATGACGCCATGCCCGGCCATGATCATTGTCATTGGCGACGGGGACCGATGTGTCGCGGCGGCGGCCCACCAGCGTGCCCTTGGTCCCGTCATGCTTCAGGCGGAAGTCGATATGCGGCCAGCGCTTGCGCCAGCGCCGGGCGACGAGCCGCTCGCCGGGGCGGGCCGCGTCGTCCAGCAACACGACCGCGCCCGGAGACAGGCGCGCGAACAGGCTGTCCGCCGCGCCGCGCACCAGCGGGTGCACCGCCCAGGGCGGCCCGTCGATGATCAGCAGGTCGATGCTGTCGGGCAGGCTGTCGATGTCGTACCAGCGGCCCGGCCAGTCCTCGCTTTCCGCAACCAGCGGCGCGTGGCGCAGATCGGCCGTCAGCCCATGGTCGGCCAGCCAGTTGCGGGTCGCCTGCACGAAGCCGTCATGCTGGTCGAAGCTGGTCAGCCGCCCCCCGCCATGCAGCGCCAGCGCACGCGCGGCGATCAGCGTCGATGCGCCCGCCCCCAGTTCCACCACATGGGCGGGCCGCAACCGGGCGATTTCCCGCACGATATGGCGCAGGAAGCCGACGTCGGCCTTCCAGCTTCCCAGATGCGGCAGGGCGTCATGGGGCAGGCCAAGCTCGTCCAGCAGGGCGCGCTTGTCCGCCTTGCGCCCGCCCGACAGGCTGGCCAGCAGCCAGGGCCAGGTGATCGCGCCGAAGCCGACGCGCCAGATCATGTCGGACAGGCGGCGCCGGGCCGCCACGGCATCGGCTTCGCTGAGGGACAGGAAACCGGTCAATTCTCTGGAGGTCACGGGTGCGCCTATCCTTTATCTGCGGGTCGAGACTGGTTATGCGGCGGGATAGCCGGTTCGCTTGGACCCGTATATCGCAAGCACAGGGAACGCCGATGACACGCATCATATCCGCGACTGTTGAACGTTGGCCGGTCGCCGGGGCCTTCATCATCAGCCGGGGCGCGAAGACGTCGGTGGATGTCGTGGTCTGCACGGTGGGCGATGGCGCGCATGTCGGCCGGGGCGAGGGCACGGCGATCTATTATGAGGGCGAGACGGCGGAAGGCTGCGCGGCGGCGATTGACGCCTATGCCGGGCCGCTGGAGCGGGAGGCGCTGCTGAGCGCCATGCCGCGCGGGGCCGCCCGCAACGCGCTGGACTGCGCGCTCTGGGACCTGGAGGCGAAGCGCGCCGGGGTGCCGGTGTGGAAGCTGGCGGGGCTGGAGGAGCCCAAGCCCCTGCCGACCGCCTTCACCATCAGCCTGGGCGATCCGGAGAAGATGGAGGCGGATGCGCGGGCCGCGGCGGGGCGCGGCTTCGGCCTGCTCAAATGCAAGCTGACCGGGGATGGCGACCGGGCGCGGATCGCGGCGGTGCGGGCCGGTGCGCCGGACGTCCGGCTGATCGTCGACGCCAATGAAAGCTGGCATGATCTGGATATTGTGGCGGAGGCGCGGGCCTTGGCGGAACTGGGCGTGGAAATGGTCGAACAGCCGGTCTTCCATGGCAGGGAAGAGCGGCTGGCGGGGATCAGGTCGCCCTTGCCGCTCTGCGCGGACGAGAGCTGTCATACGCGGGCCGATCTCGACCGGCTGGGGGATTTCGACGCGGTGAACATCAAGCTCGACAAGGCGGGTGGGCTGACCGAGGCGCTGGCCCTGTCGCGGGAGGCGCGGGCGCGAGGATTCCGCGTGATGGTCGGCTGTATGCTGGGTACGTCGCTGGGGATCGCCCCGGCCGCGCTGGTGGCGCAGGGGGCGGACTGGATCGATCTGGATGGCGCGCTGCTGCTGGCGAAGGACCGGGAAAGGGGGCTGGAACTGCGCGACGGGCTGCTGCGGCCTGGCGGGTTATGGGGCGAGGCATAGACTTCCCGATCCGGCCTTCACAGGAGCAGGGCGCGGGCAATCAATATCCCAGCGTCAATCCCACCGCATAATATTTCGGCCCCACATTGGCCTTGGCGCGCAGCTTGGGGATCAGCGGCATGGCAAGCGTCGCATAGGGGCGTGTATTGTCGCCGCTGAAGCGCACGCCCGCGCCGATGGTGGCGGAGGCGGGGAGGGTGTAGGTCGCCTCGACGCGCCCATAGAGCTTCGTATCCCCGTCGCGCAGATAGACGCCGCCGCCCGGCGTCAGGCTGAAGCCGGCAATATCCATCGCATAGCCGGCGCCGATTTCCGTGCCCCAATGCCCGTCCGCGCGTCCGTAATTTACCTCGGCCCCGATCCCTTCGGCATGGGCGGCAGGGGTGAAGGCGAGCGCAGCGGCGGCCAGCAAATAACAGGTTTTCATGGCTGTTCCGAAATGTCCGTTCGTCATTGCACCCGCCTGACTCCGGCCGATGCGCCGGGCAAGCGGGAGCAGGCAAGGCGAGTCCGATATGCGATCAGGCGAGTCAGGCGGGGGCGCTGCCCCCCGGCTGGTCGACGCGCACCACGGGCTGCACCTCAGGATAGGGCATGATCGCCCGGCCGTCGGGCGCGGCGGTAAAGCTGGTCTGCGTTGGATAGGCGAATTCGATCCCCTCCGCATTGAAGCGCTTCCAGATGGCCAGGCCCACCCGGTGCCGCGAAAGGAAATAATCATGGGTGTCGGGGTCGGGCACGTCGAAATTGAGCTGATAGTCGAGCGAACTGGCGCCGAAGCTGACCAGCCCCGCATTGACGAAGATATGCCCCTCCGCCTCCACGATCTCCTTCAGCATGGCGGGAATGGCGTCGGCCTTGTCCTCCGGCGTCTGGTAGATGATGCCGATGGCGAAGGTCACGCGCCGCTGCGCCAGTGTCTGCAGGCTGGTGATCTCCTTCTGGAGGAGGTTGGCGTTGGAGATCACCTTCTTCTCGCCGCTCATCGCGCGCAGATGCGTGCTTTTAAGGCCGATGCGCTCCACCCGGGCGGTGGTCTGGTCATAGGTGATGACCTCCCCCTGCCGGAAGGGTTTGTCGAAGATGATCGACAAGGCGGCGAACAGGTCGGAGAAGATGCCCTGCGCCGCAAGGCCGATGGCGATGCCGCCGATGCCCAGGCCCGCCACCAGGCCGGTGACGTTCACCCCCAGATTGTCCAGCACGACGATCAGCGCGATGGCGAACAGGGCGAAGGTCACGAGCACGCGGATCAGGCCCATGGCGTTGGCCAGGCTCTGGCTCTCGTCCGCCGAGGTGCGCCGCTCGACCAGGCCCAATATGATCTCCCGCGCCCAGATGGCGCATTGGAAGACGGCGGCGATGGTGAAGAGGAAGACGACGGTCTTCAGCACCATCTCCGGCGGCCGGGCATAGCTCACCACCAGCCGCGCGGCGACCATCGCCATGAAGAAATGGGTGGTGCGGGCAAAGGCGCGGCCGGCGACGTTGGCAAGGCCCAGAGTGTCGCCGGGATGCCCCTTCAACCGTCCGCCCACGCTGCGCAGCGCCGTCAAAAGGCTGTAGATGGCCACAGCCGCGCCGATGGCGATCAGGATCTGCAGATAGTGGAGCGAGAACCAGTGGACCGTCGACTGCCACATCTCGGCCAGATTGGGCGGGCGGACGTCGATCTGCGGCAGGGTGGCGGTATCTTTCTTGGCGGCCATGAATATCCTTGCGGTTCTGGATGCGGATCAGGCCGCCAGGGGAAGGGCGGTCGAGCCGCCGGCCTCCTCCAGAAAAGCGATCAGTCCGCGTTCGTAACGGGAAAGATAGCGGGTTGCGCGCGGCAGGCGAAGCCCCTGTCGCCATATGTCCTGTCCGTTGCGGCAAAGCTCGATCAGCGCGGGGTGGATATAGCTTTTGCGGCTGATCGCCGGGGTGTTGCCCAGCGCGGCGGCGACCGGCTCGATCATCTGCTTGAGCGACACGCGGCCCGCCGCCAGCGTTTCGAAGGCAATGACGGAGGCGCCCCAGGTGCGGAAATGCTTGGCGGTGAAATCGCCGCCCATGGCTTCGGCTATATAGGCGTTGACGTCGCCGGAGGTGATCGGCCGGGCGACGCCTTCCTCATCCAGATATTGGAACAGATGCTGTCCCGGCAAATCCTGCACGGCGCGAACGAAGCGGACGAGGCGGCGGTCGGTGACGGTCAGCTCATGCTCCCGCCCCGACTTGGCCCGGTAACGCAGGCGCAGCGCCTGTCCGCGCAGGTCGACATGGCGGCGGCGCAGCGTGGTCGCGCCGAAGCTCTTGTTCGCTGCGGCATATTGCTCGTTGCCGACGCGCACCTTCGCCAGGTCGAGCAGGCGCACGACGGCTGCCAGCGTCTTTTCCTTGCGCAGGCCGCGCCGGGACAGGTCGGCTTCGATCCGGGCGCGCAGCCTGGGCAGGGCGCGGCCGAAGGCGGGGCAGCCGGCATATTTCTCCGCCTCCCGCGCGGCGCGGAAATCGAGGTGATAGCGATATTGCTTGCGGCCCCGGTCGTCATAGCCGGTCGCCTGGATATGACCGTGCGGATGGGGACAGAACCAGCAGTCGCGATAGGCGGGCGGCATGGCGATGGCGTTCAGCCGGTCGATCTCTTCCCGGTCGGTGATGCGCGCGCCGCTGGCGTCGAAATAGGCCCATCCTCTTTTCATCGCCCGGCGCGTGATGCCCGGCAGGCTGTCATTGGCGTGGACGAGGGAATCGGGCGGCATGGTTTTTCCTCAACCCGCCGTTCCTCGCTTCGTTCCGCAATGCGCGATAGGGGAATGGCTGGAAGTGGCCAATGACCGAAGCCCAACCCCTCAATGAATCCGCATGAACCGCATGCCGCTGGGCAACCGCCAATGGAGCGGGTGACGGCGCATCACCGACAGATGGGCGAGCGTCAGCGTCAGGCAAAGGATCGCGGCGGGAATCGCCACGGACCGCGCCACCGGCAGCAGCAGGGCGATTGCCGTCGCGGCGGCCGATCCGCCCAGCGCCAGCAAGGTCGCGCCCGGCTCGCCATCGGGCCCGCGCATCCAGAACACGCACCCGCCGATGCCAAGCGCGAAGGCCATGGCGAAACGCGCCGCCTGTGCCGGTTCCGCCAGGCCGCAGCCGATCAGCAGCAGCAGGATCGCGCCCGCCAGACCCAGGCGCGGCATGCGGCCGAGCAGATGGGCGATGACCGGATAGATCAGCAATTCGCCCATGGCGACGGCGATGAGGATTGCAGTGGCGAGCCGGGCCTGCTCCGGTCCCGCGATCAGCGCCACGACCGCCGTCCCGGCCCAGGGCACCAGTCGCAACGGCGCCATGCGGATGTGGCTGATCCACCCCTGCAACCCCGCGCGGGTCTCCCAGCGCCGGTCGGCCAGCCGCAACTGGAAGGCGGCGATGATGAACAGCGCTTCGGCGCCCCATGGCAGCAGCGCCGGCGCAATCAGCGGCGCGGCGAGCACCAGCCCCAGCAGCAGGCCGTGGGCCGCGCCCAATATCTTCAGTTCGCCCTTCATGCGGCGCTCCCTTGCGCGACGGGTGTTGCGGGAAATAACGGCTGGCGCGCGGCCAACTTGCGTTTCCGGGTCAAATAGGTGTCGAGGCCGATCTGCAACGACAGCATCATGAAGATGAAGGGCTGATAGGCGATGCCCACGAACAGCGATCCCACCATATAGATGACATGGCCCTGTTGCAGGGCGAGCGCGAAGGGCGACACCCAGGCTTCATCGCCTTCCCGGTTCCGGTACATGCGCCGGATCGCCTCCGTCCGGATGAAGCAGACGAGGTGCAGCAGCGCCCAGAGGAAGAAGCCGAAATAGCCCTGCTCGCCCAGCATCTCGAAATAGGCGCTGTGATAGGCGCGGCCATGGTCGGTGACGATGCGCTTTTCCATGCGCGATCCGGCGGCGTCGATCACCCGTTCCTGCATCACATAGGTGAACTTGTTCTGCAGATAATTGTCGAAGCCGCCGCCGCCCGGATGCTCCTTCACATAGTCCAGCGTCCATTTCCACACGGCGAGGCGGGTGGAGGCGCTTTCGTCCTGGCTGTGATTCTCGATGGTCGACATGCGCTGGGTGAAGCTGGCGGGCAGGAAGGGAATCGCCGCCAGCGCCGCCAGCGCCATCAGCGGGCCGTAGATGAACCGCCGCTTCGACCGCATCAGCATCAGCCCCGCCAGCACGGCGATGCAGACAAGGCCCGTGCGCGCCTCCGTGCCGATGGGCATCAGAAGGCAGGCGAAACAGAGTGCATAGGCGAACAGCCTGACCCGCCAGTCGGGCGGGAAGACGGTGCCATGTTGCGACAGCCAGAGGATCAGCGGGATCAGCGAAATGGCCACGGTCGAAATGATGCTGCCTTCATAAAGGCCGCTATTGTTGTCGACCATCAGGTTCAGCACGCCATAGCCGCCCCCCGACAGCGCCGTCTTCATGCCGCCGTTGATGATGATCGTGCTGGCGCAGAGCACCATGAACAGGGCCAGCGCCTCGATCCGCAGGCGGGTGCGCAGCGTGACGGGCAGGAAGATGGCGAACAGCATCGCCTTCCATACCCAGCCCCATTTGGTCGCGGCGTTGATCGGGAAGTCTGCCGTCGCCGTGGTATAGCCGCACCAGGCGAGCAACAGCAGCAGGATCGCCTGCCGCGCAGACAGGCGGCAATCCTTCTTGTCGTCGACCAATATCCACGATCCCACCGCTGCCACGAAGGCGATGAAGGAGATGGGGACGCTGTTCAGCAGGAAATAGGAGAGGCGCTGGGGCGATACGATGTCGATATAGGCATAGACGGCGATCAGCAGGAACGGTCGTCGCAAGCCTGTAAGGAAGAAGGCGCCAAGGAAGGCGACGAAGAACAGGTCACGCATCGCCGCTCTCCGCCTCCAGGCCGGAGGGGGGATCGCGATCCAGGTCGGGCCGCGACAGCAGGCGCCAAGCCGCCAGCAGAATGACGCCATGGCTGATGAGAAGGGAAAGGGCGTCGATCATCGCGTGCTTGAGCTATCCGTCACTTCCAACATGCTCCTGCGAAGGCAGAAGCCCAGTCCGGACGGCAGGACTTAGGCTCCTGCCTTCGCAGGAGCATGTTGTACTGAAGCCCGAACCCTCCCACCCTAACCCAACAGAGTTGACGGCCCGTTAAACCTTTTTCGGCAAGACTCGTCGCCATGACACGGATTCTCCATGTGCTGGACCACAGCCTGCCGATGCACAGCGGATACACCTTCCGCACCCGCGCGATCCTGCGGGCGCAATTGGCGAAGGGCTGGGAGGTACGCGGCATCACCGGCCATCGCCACGCCGCGCCGGGCCTGCTGGAGGAGACGGTCGACGGCCTGCATTTCCACCGCACGCCCGGCGAATCGACCGGCGGCCATCCGCTGCTGCGGGAATGGCGCGACATTTCCGCCCATGCTGATGCGATCGAGGTGCTGGTGCGCCAGTGGCGGCCCGACATCATCCACGCCCACTCGCCGGTGCTGAACGCCATCGCCGCGCAGAAAGTGGCGAAGCGTCACGCTATCCCCATGATCTACGAGATTCGCGCCTTCTGGGAGGATGCGGCGGTCGGCAACGGCACCGGGACGGAGGGCAGTCCGCGCTACTGGCTGACACGGCAACTGGAAACCCATGCCGTCCGCGCCGCCGATGCGGTTGCCGTGATCTGCGAAGGCCTGCGCGGCGATCTGGTGGCGCGGGGAATCGACGCGGCCAAGATCATCGTCTCGCCCAATGGCGTCGACATGGACCAGTTCGGCACGCCCGTTCCCCGCGACCCCGCGCTGACCGCGAAACTGGGGCTGGAGGGCGCCGACGTCGTCGGCTTCATCGGCAGCTTCTACGATTATGAGGGGCTGGACGACCTGATCGCCGCCCTGCCGAAACTGGTGCGCGCCCGCCCGAAGGCGAAGCTGCTGCTGGTCGGCGGCGGCCCGTGCGAGCAGGCGTTGCGCGACCGGGCCATGGCCTCGCCCTTTGCCGACCATATCGTCTTTGTCGGCCGCGTGCCGCACGATCAGGTCGAGGATTATTATGCGCAGGTCGACATCCTCGCCTATCCGCGCAAGTCGATGCGCCTCACCGATCTGGTGACGCCGTTGAAGCCGCTGGAGGCGATGGCGCAGGGCCGGCTGGTCGCCGCGTCCAGCGTCGGCGGCCATCGCGAACTGATCGAACATAGCGTCACCGGCACGCTGTTCGCGCCTGACGATCCACCCGCCCTTGCCGCCGCGCTGGCGGGGATGTTCGCGGATCGCGGCTTCTGGGAAGAGCGGCGCGCGGCGGCGCGCGCCTTTGTGGAGCGGGAGCGTAACTGGTCGTCAAACATTCTTCGCTACGAACCCGTCTATCGGCAATTGCTGGCGCGCCCTGAAGGGGCGCGGGCGGCGGCGTGAGAAGAATGCCTGGGCTGCTGAAGGCGCTTTCGGGCGCGCTCGGGGCCGGGCTGCTCCTCTTCTCGCTGCCCACAGGGCTGGTCGAAACGGTCGTGGCGTCGAGTGGCCTTAGCGAAGCCATCCCGGCCGCCGCGCCGCCGCTGGGGCTGAAGGCCCGGCTGCTGCTGGCGGGTTTCGGCGCGGCGATGGTCCTGGGCCTGATCTGGGCGGGACAAAGGGAAAAGCGCGTCGCTCTGCTGACGCATGACAAGCAAGGGCGCGGGAACGGCGCCGCAGGAGTGAGTGAAATGGGTTTTGCATTGTCGAAGCTGAACTGGCTGTCGCGTGACCGGAGCAGATCGGGTCCGGCGCTGCGCCGTGCCGACGCCCATCCCGATGCCCCCGCGCGTCCGCCGATCTTCGCCAGCCGCGACTTTGGCGGTCTCGACATTTTCGCCCGCACCGCGCCCGGACGCGAAGATGGGGAGGCGGAAGCCGCTGTCGAGGCGCCCATCACCGCGCCGGGCAGCCTTTCCCTTCCCGGCATGCCGGACAAGATGACGGAGGAAACGGCCTTCGCACGCCTGCAGCGCGCGTTTTCGCAGGAGACTGTCGATGCCGACCCTCAGGAGATCGCGCAGCCGGCGCAGCCCGAGACCGCTCCCGCGCCTGCGCCCATCGCGCATCTTTCATTGGCGGAGCTGACCCAAAGGCTGGAACAGGGTCTTGCCCAGCGCAAGCGCATGGGCCGGCCCGCCTCCGTTCTGGCCGACATGCCGGTCGAAGCCGCCGTGCCCGTGCGCGATAAGGTGGAGCAGGGCGTCGATGAGGCCCTGCGCGCCGCTCTGGGGACTTTGCGGACCATGGCCGGCCGCGCCCGCTGAACCGGCAGGCAAGAGCGCGCTGACGGGCGCTCTCCCTTGATGGCTCTCACCAGTCCTCTATGGTGAGCGCCGACAATTCGACCCACTCGCCGCCCGGCACCGGACGGCGGCAGTCGATGCTGATGTCCGCGACGAAATGGCCGGACAGGCTCCATTCCGCTTCCTCGATTCCCTGGACGAAGGCTGCGCGCCGCTCGGCCGCATCGGGTCCGGCCAGGGTCAGCGCGACGACATGGCGCCGCCCCTGGAACAGCGCGCTCGCCCAGGGACGGCTGACGGCGCGCTCCACCATGACGGTTCCACCCGCCCGCGCGATCAGTTGCGCCAGCAGACGGGGCAGGGGGTCGCGCGCTTTCGCCGCACCTTCATTTTGGAGCAGATTCCGGATGGGAGCGTTCACGTGGATGCTTGTCATTCGCCCATGCTCCTGCGATATGTGTTCATGAAATGTTCTACTCGCCTCTTCATTCTCATGCCGGGTTCGCGGCCCCTGCGCAGGTCGAAGACCAGCCGGGGATCGCGCACGCTCTCGCGGCCGAACCGGGTCGCGGGAATGCCGTTTTCCCGCAGAAATTTTTCGACCTCTCGCAACAGCATAGTCCCGCTTCTCCTCTGTCGATTCGATCCGCCTGCGCGAATCCCTCAGGTGATTTTCATGTTGCTTAATTTCCTACTTGTCTAGGAAAATTCCTATCAGTAATGGATGAGATATGGTCGGTATTGGAGAAGATCCGCGCATGGTGCTGGAGCGGCTGATTGCCGAGCGGGGCGACAGCTATTCCGATCTTTCGCGCCTGTTGAACCGCAATCCCGCCTATATCCAGCAATTCATAAAAAGGGGCACGCCGCGGAAGCTGGATGAGGAGGACCGGCGCATATTGGCCCGCTATTTCGGCGTGGCGGAGGAAATGCTGGGCGGGTCGGTCCCGCGCGGAACCCCGCCGGTCAGGGTGCGGTCGTTGCCTTCGGTGGTCAGCGTGCCGCGGCTTTCGCTGGGCGCTTCGGCTGGGCCGGGTTCGCTGGACGAGGATGAGCGGGCGGCCGGCCTGATGGCCTTCGACGCCAACTGGCTGCGTCATCTGGGCGTTCGGCCGCAGAAAATATCGATCATCCGCGTCGATGGCGAATCCATGGCTCCCACGCTCAGCGATGGCGATGAGATCATGGTCAATCATGACGACGATGCGGGGCGGCTACGCGACGGCGTCTATGTGCTGCGGCTCGACGGGGTGCTCATGGTGAAGCGCGTGGCCATGGGGCCGCGCAGGGGTTTTTTCTCCGTGCTCAGCGACAATCCCCATTATCCCGACTGGATCGACATCGATCCGGCGCTGGTCGTGATCGTGGGTCGGGTGGTATGGACAGGAAGACGGCTGGTTTAGAGCGGGTTTCGATGTGATTGAAGCAGATCGCCGCTATAATCTCTTTATTGTCCGCGATTTCTTGACCAGCGATCGGTTCGATTGCTGGAAATCGCTCTGGGAGGCAGGCTTTTGAACGACAATGGCGCGGTCATCCGCAAGGCCACCGAATGGCGTGGGGCGCGGCTGGCGCTGGCGACGGTGGTGTCGACATGGGGCTCCGCGCCCCGGCCCCGCGGCAGCCATATGATCGTGCATGAGGACGGCCGGTTCGAAGGCAGCATATCCGGCGGATGCGTCGAGACCGACGTGCTCCAGCGCGCGGCGGAGGTGATCGGGGGGCGGCCGGCGAATCTGGAAACCTATGGCGTGGCCGATGGCGACGCCTGGGCGGTCGGCCTGCCCTGCGGCGGGGAAATCAGCGTGCTGGTCCAGCCGGTCAGTCCGGAAGGCTTCGATCCCGCATTGTTCGAGCGGATCGCGGCGGAAAGCGAGAAGGGCAGGGCGCTCACCCTGTCGACCGATCTTGCGACCGGCCTCACGCGGGAAGGGACGGGGGAGGGGCAGTTCCACAACCGCTACGATCCGCCCCGCAGGCTGCTGATCGTCGGTGCTGTACAGATCGCCCAGTCGCTCAGCGCACTGGCGCAGGCAATCGGCGTCACTCCTGTCGTCATCGATCCGCGCGGCCGTTTCCTGACGGAGGAGCGCTTCCCTGGCGTCGAACTGGACGACCGCTGGCCGGACGAAGCGGTTGCGGCCCGCTTTCCCGGCGAATCCACCGCGGTCGTGACGCTCAGCCACGACATCAAGATCGATGATCCCGCCTTGGCGGCGGCGCTGCGTGGGCCGACGGGCTACATCGCCGCGCTGGGATCGCGCAAAAGCCATGCGGCGCGGTTGGAACGGCTGGTTGCTCTGGGCTTTTCGGCGGAAGAACTGGCGCGCATAGACGGCCCCGCCGGCCTCGACATAGGGGCGATAGGCGCGGCGGAAATCGCCCTCTCCATCGCAGCCGGCATGGTCGCGGGCTTCAACGCCAAGCGCTAGAGCCAATCGACATTCAGAAGATGACGAGCCGAGCCGAAGACCACCGAAGGTAAAATGGTGGTTTTCCGTGACCCGGAGCGCAGTCTACTCAAAGTAGGTGAGCACCGGAAGCACGGAAAAGCGTCATTTGCAGGCCGTCAGGGCTGAATGTCGATTGGCTCTAAGCCAAGCCTCCCCATCGACGAAGGGGAGGGCAGCCAGCCCTAGCAGCACTTCCCCCCATTCCTGCCCCCATAACGCGCCTCCTGCCGCTCCCGGAAGAAGGCTGTCCGGTCCATCGGCGCACGCTCGGGATGATGCGCCCGCATATGGCGCAGATAGGCCTCATAATCCGGCACCCCGACCATCATATGCGCCATCTGCCGCAGCCGGTGGAGGAAGATGCTCATTCCGCCGGGACCAGTTGCGCCGGAATTTCCCGTGCGGTCGGCGCCGCCACCTTCCGCGCGGCGAGGCATGTGCGGATGGTGAACAGCAGCACCGCCAACACCACGAACAGGAAGACCGCGACCAGCGCCGCGTCGATCCGGTCGTTGAAGATGATCTGCCGCATCTCCGCCATCGACTTTGCCGGGGCCAGCACCTCGCCATCGCCCGCCGCGGCGCTGAACCGGGCGGCATGCGCCAGGAAACCGACCTTCGCATCGGCCGAAAACAGCTTGAGGAAGCCCGCCGACAGGGTGCAGATCAGCAGCCAGGCGGTCGGGATCAGTGTCACCCAGGCGAAGCGGTCCCGCTTCATCCGGAACAGCACCGCCGTTCCCAGCATCAGTGCGATGGCCGCCAGCATCTGGTTGGAAATGCCGAACACCGGCCAGAGCGTGTTCACCCCGCCCAGCGGATCGGTCACGCCCTGATAGAGGAAGAAGCCCCAGGCCGCGACGGTCAGCGCCGTTGCGACGACCCCGGGAGCCATGCTCTTGCTGTCCTTGAAGGCGGGCACCGCCAGCGCGATCAGGTCCTGCAACATGAAGCGTCCGGCGCGCGTCCCCGCATCCACGGCTGTCAGGATGAACAATGCCTCGAACAGAATAGCGAAATGATACCAGAAGGCCTTCATCGCCGGCCCGCCCATGATATGGGAGAATATCTCCGCCATCGCCACCGCCAGCGTCGGCGCCCCACCCGCGCGGGAGATGATGCTGTGCTCGCCCACATCCTTCGCGGTCTGCAGGATCAGATCGGGCGAGATGGGGAAGCCCATGGCCGTCACCGCCGCCGCCGCGCTGCCCGCGTCCTTGCCGATCACCGCCGCGGGGCTGTTCATCGTGAAATAGATGCCCGGATCGAGGATCGACGCGCCCACCAGCGCCATGATCGCCACGAACGCCTCCATCAGCATCGCGCCATAGCCGATCATCGGCGCATGGGCTTCGCTGGCGATCAGCTTGGGCGTGGTGCCGCTGGCGATCAGGGCATGGAAGCCCGAAACCGCCCCGCAGGCGATGGTGATGAACAGGAAGGGGAACAATCCGCCCGACCAGACCGGCCCGTTGCCGTTCACGAACTGGGTCACGGCATGCATTTTGAGCGGCGGCGCCATGATGACGATGCCGATCGCCAGCGCCGCGATCGCCCCGATCTTGAGGAAGGTCGACAGATAATCGCGCGGCGCCAGCAACAGCCAAACCGGCAATACCGACGCTACCGCGCCATAGCCGATCAAGATCCAGCAAAGCTGCACCGGCGTGAAGGTGAAGGCCGGCCCCCAGACCGGCGAAGCGGCGATGTTCTGCCCATAGACGATGGCGGCGAGCAGCCCGACCAGTCCCAGCAGCGACACTTCACCGATGCGCCCCGGCCTGATCCAGCGCGTATAGGCGCCCATGGCCATCGCCAGCGGCACCGTCGCCGCCACGGTGAACATGCCCCAGGGGCTTTCCGCCAGCGCCTTCACCACGATCAGCGCCAGCACGGCGAGGATGATGACCATGATCATGAAGGCGCCGAACAGCGCGATGGTCCCGGCAACCTGCCCCATTTCCATGCGGATCAGCTCGCCCAGCGACTTGCCGTCGCGGCGCATGGAGATGAAGAGGACCATGAAGTCCTGCACCGCGCCCGCCAGCACCACGCCCGCAATGATCCAGAGCGTTCCGGGCAGATAGCCCATCTGCGCCGCCAGCACCGGTCCCACCAGCGGGCCCGCGCCCGCAATGGCGGCGAAATGATGCCCGAACAGCACCGTCCGGTCGGTCGCCACATAGTCGAGGCCATCGGCCCGCCGGATCGCGGGCGTGGGCCGCGACGGGTCCAGCCGCATCACATTTCGCGCGATGTAGAGCCCATAATAGCGATAGGCGACGAGGAAGCTGCTGACCGCCGCCACCACGATCCACAGCGCATTGACCGCCTCGCCGCGGGATACAGCCACCACCGACAGCGCCACCGCGCCCATAATCGCTATCATTATCCAGGGAATATGCCGGGTCATCGCTCTCTGATCGCTTGTTCGTTGGAAAGTGCGCACAGTAGAGCCGCAATCTTCAAAGACAATCATCTTGTCCGGAAACCGGACTGCGCGCCCGCTGCCGTTTGAACGGCCAGTCCGTTGCTCCGCCTGCCCAGAGCGCCCACCATATGATCACCGGCTGCGCAGCCAGGCGCGGCCCGTGATACCACCAGCTCAGATGCACGCCGCCAAGCGGAATGTCGTTCAGGGCATGGTGGAAATTGGCTGGCCACACGCACAGGGCGTAGAGCGCGAGAGCCATGCCTGCCGCCCTGCGCAGCGGCGTCAGCATCAGGCCGATGGCGCCGGCGATCTCGGCCACGCCGGTCAGCGCGATCGTCATATGGGGTGCGGGAACCCAGTCAGGCGTGATCGCGACGAAGCCGCCGGGCCGGGTCAGGTGCAGGGTTCCGGCCAGGCCAAAAGCCAAGGCCAGGACCATTTGCGCGACCCGTCTCCCTCTGCCGTGCGGCCTCGCGCCGTCGCGAATCATCCAAGCTCCAGTTCAGCCTCATTCTCGCCGTCCCAGACATGGGCGCGCTGCGCATGGACCTTTATCATGACAAGGCCGGGCGTGTCCGGCCCTTCCTCGAACCAGTCCTGCAGCTGGCTGTTCCAATGCGCGCGGAACGCATCGCGATCGCGGATCAGGTCGGCGCGGCCCTCCACGGCGATGAACAGCGGGTTCTGCTTCAGCAACCCGGTACGCCCCTGAAAGGACAGGCCGACGCGCGGATCGCGTTCGATGTCCTTCACCATCAGCGTGTCTTCCGTGGTGAAATAAAAGCTGTCGCCGCCATAGGCGACATCCTGGTTGTTGCTCATCGGCCTTGCGCCGATCTGGCCGCCGTCGGCATGGGTCGACAGCATCGCGAAATCGATGTCCTTCATCTTCTCCGCCAGACTGTCGAGCGTCAATTGCATCATCGTCACTCTCCTTGTCCCCTATCGCCCAAACGCATGAAATCAGGGGCGGCTCCACCGGATTCGCCCTGGGAAGGAAAAGAACATACCATGAACATAATCGACCGATTCGCATGGAGCGAAATGTCATGGAAAACCAGCCCACCAAGACCCTCTTCCGCCTGTTCTTCGCCCTGAAGCCCACATTGCTGATCGCCCGCCAGACGGATCATTTCGCGGCGGCCATCGCCGGCGGCGCCCGGCGCATCGCCGTGGATCACCAGCATGTGACGCTGGCGATCACCTGCGATTATGTCGAATATCCCTATGCGGTGATCAAGGCGCTGATGCGCGCCGGGACAGGCGTGATGGCGGAACCGTTCGACCTGCGGCTGGACCGGCTCAGCATCGGCAACCGGTCCGCCGCCCTGCGTCCGGCCCATAGCGTGCCGTTGCTCGGCACGCTTCAGAAGCAGATCGCGGCGGGCATGAAAGGCGCGGGGGTGATGCTGCGTCCCGGCTGGAGCTTCAGCCCGCACCAGACGCTGTTCTACCGCGACGGCCCGCCGGAACAGCGTCGGGTCGATGGCTTTGGCTGGCATGTCGACCGGTTCATGCTGATATGCAGCCATGTCGGGCGCACGCATCATGAGACCCTGGCCACCTGGACTCTGAAGGGAAGTGGGCAGTACAGCCTTTTCTAGCCGCTTCGGCTCCCGCGAGGAAAGCCTGCCGGGGATCAGCCGGAACTTGCGTCCTGGCCGATGATCCGGGGCGCCCGCACATAGCCGACGTCGCCGGTGCCCGACCAGGACCGCCCGTCAGGATAGCGCAGTTCGATTCCCGCCAGATCGCGTTCGTCGGCCAGACGCATGTTGACGCCCATCATGCCGTTCCCGAACCGGGATACCGCGCTGGCGGATAGGGTGAAATGGGTGGTCGATCCGCATCGACCGCAAAACTGGATCTCCGCCGCCGGATCGTCCTTGTCCTCCCGGCAATAGCTTTGCGTGGCGCCCTCGACACGCACCTCGCGGGGGTGGAGATAGGCCCAGTGCGCGCCCGTTTTGCTGCACAGCGTGCAGTTGCATGCATTGATGAACGCCGGGCGTTTCTCGATCGTCAGGCCGATCCGACCGCAGAGGCAGGTGATCCTCACCATTGGCCGGGCCTCACCCTTGGGTCACGCTTTCCAGCACGGCGGCGCGCAATTCGGGAAGTCCCATGCCCTTTTCGCTCGACGTCGCGATGATGTCCGGATGCGCGGCGGGCCGTTTGCGGATCGCCTCGGCCACGGCCTCATGGACCTCCGCAAGATGGCTGGCCTTCACCTTGTCCGCCTTGGTCAGGACGATGCGATAGCTGACCGCCGCAGCGTCCAGCATGTCGAGGATGTCGGTATCGACATCCTTGATGCCGTGGCGGCTGTCGATCAGCACCAGCGTGCGCTTCAGCTTCGCCCGCCCGCGCAGATAGTCGTTCACCAGGAACCGCCATTTGCGCACCATGTCCTTGGGCGCGCGGGCATAGCCATAGCCCGGCATGTCGACCAGCCGAAAGCGCAACGGATCGCCCACGTCGAAGAAATTCAGCTCCTGCGTCCGTCCCGGCGTATTTGACGTGCGGGCAAGGCCGTTGCGGTTCGTCAGCGCATTCAGCAACGATGATTTGCCGACATTGGACCGGCCTGCGAATGCCACCTCGTTCACCGCCATGTCGGGCAGGAATTTGAGGTCGGGCGCGGATTTGAGGAAGGCGATGGGGCCGGCAAAGACCTTGCGCGCTTCCTCGATCAATTCAGCCTGTTCCTGTTCGGTCAACGCCCCGGCCTTATTTCGCGGTCGCGGCGCTGAGTTGCGGGTGGCGCTTGTAGAGCCACCATTGCTGCAACATCGACAGGCAGTTGTTGGTGATCCAGTAGACCAGCAGGCCCGCCGCGAAGGGCGCCATGATGAACATCATCATCCACGGCATGATCGCGAACACCTGCTGCTGCATCGGGTCCATCTGCGCCGGGTTCAGCTTGAACTGGAAGTACATGCTGATGCCCAGCAGCAGCGCCAGCACGCCGATCCCCAGGAAGGCGGGCGGGGTGAAGGGCAACAGGCCGAACAGGTTGACGATGTGCAGCGGATCGGGCGCGCTCAGATCCTTGATCCACAACACGAAGGGCTGGTGGCGCATTTCGATGGTGAGCTGCAACACCTTGTAGAGCGCGAAGAAGATCGGGATCTGGATGAAGATCGGCAGACAGCCCGCGAGCGGATTCACCTTCTCGCGCTTGTAGAGCTCCATCATCTCCTGCTGGAGCTTCGGCTTGTCGTCCTTATATTTCTCCTGCAGCGCCTTCATCTTGGGCTGCACCGCGCGCATCGCCGCCATGCTGGCGAACTGGCGCTGCGCGACGGGGAACATCAGGCCGCGCACCACGAAGGTCAGGCAGATGATCGCCACGCCGAAATTGCCGATATGCTCGAACAGCCAGTGGAGCAGGGCGAAGATCGGCTTTTCGAACCAGTAGAACCAGCCCCAGTCGATCGCCCGGTCGAACAGCGGAACGCCGGCGTCCTGATAGGCTTCCAGCGTTTTCACCTCCTTGGCGCCGACGAACAGCCGGTTGGTCTGCGTCACTGCCTTGCCCGGCGCGACCATGATGGGGGCCAGCGACACGTCGGTCTGGAACTGCGTGCCGGCACCTTTACGCATCTGGCCGGTGAAGGCGGCCTTCTGGTCGGGAATCAGGGCGGAGAGCCAATATTTGTCGGTGAAGCCGATCCAGCCGCCGGTCGACTGGAAGCTCTGCGTCGCCGGACCCTTTTCCAGATCCTTGTAGTTCACGTCATAATTGGCCGCGCCGTTGAACACCCCCATCGGGCCGACATGGATCGTCCAGGTGTCGGGATCGGCCGAGGGAGTCGCCCGGCTGACATAGCCGTAGCTCTTGACGCCCACCGCGCCGGCGCCGCTGTTCGACACCTTCTGCTGCGCGGTGATCATGTAATTTTCGTCGATGGAATAGCGGATCTCGAAGGTCTGGCCCGCGCCATTGTTCCACGTCAGCGTGACCGGGCTGGACGGGGTCAGTTCCGTGGCCGACGCCGTCCACAGCGTGCTGCCGTCCGGGGTCTTCACCCCTTCGCCCTGCCAGCCGAAGCCGGCGAAATAGGCGTGCCGGGTGCCGCTGGGGCTGTAGAGGCGAATGGCCGGAGACGCCTTGGCGATCGTTTCCTTGTAGGTCGGCAGCACGATGTCGTCGATGCGCGCGCCCTTCAGGTTGATCGATCCGGTGATCTTGGGCGTGCGGATGGGCACGCGCGGGCTGTCCTTCAGCGCCAGCGCCAGGTCGCGGACCGCAGCGGACCCTTCCGCCGCGGGGGCGGCGCCGGACGGGGTGAGCGGCGTGGTCTTGCCGCCCTCGATCTTCGTGGCCGGCGGATTGGCGGCGGGGAAGAAATATTTGGCGACATAGGGCCAGCCGAACAGGATCGCCGCGGTCAGCAGCACCGCCAGGATGATATTCTTCTTGTCGTCCACGCTTGTCGGCTCCGCCGTATCTCGAAATTCGTATCAGGGGACCGGATCGTAACCCGAACCGCCCCATGGGTGGCATCGCATTAGCCGCTTCGTGGCCAGCCAGCTACCCTTCACCGCACCATATTTGCCGATCGCCTGAATCGCATATTCGGAACAGGAGGGCGCATAGCGGCAGGAAGGAGGCAAAATGCGCGAAGGCCCAAGCTGCCAGAAGCGCGCGATCAGGATGAAAAGGCGGGCGATCACGGCCTGTCCCTGCCATGTCTGCCCCTGTCATGTCTGCCCCTGCCATGTTCTTGCGAGGGCGGGAAGCCCGTTCCGCCGCTGCCTTCCGTCGCCACCTCGAATCCGGGTTCCTGCCTGCGCAGGGGCGCCTTATCTTTCGGAGGGGTAGGCCGCCCCTTCCTGCGCGGCGCCTCATCAACAGGCCGGCTCATCACCTTGCCCAGCGCCTTTTCCAGCTCCCGGCGAAGCAGGCCGAAGTCGCGCTCGATACCCTCGGCGCGCCCGATCAGCACATGATCCGCTCCGGCTATGCCATGCGCCGGCAACAGCTCCCGCGCCAGAACGCGAAAGCGGCGCTTCATCCGGTTGCGGATGACAGCGCCGCCAATCTTTTTCGTGACCGTGATGCCGTACCGCATCGCCGGATCGCCGTCGCCGCGTTCGCGCACCAACAGGACAAAGCCTGGCATGGGCGCGCGCCGCCCGCGATTCGCCGCCAGAAAATCAGCGCGCCGGGTCATGACCGCAGGCGCGCGCTCAAGCGGCGCGTCGTTCAGGCGCTCAGGCTCTTGCGGCCGCGTGCACGACGAGCGCGCAGCACGTTGCGGCCGCCGGGGGTCGCCATGCGAGCGCGGAAACCGTGACGGCGCTTCCGAACCAGATTGCTCGGCTGATAGGTGCGCTTCATCGTTCATTCCTCAAAAAACTAAAAGAATCGGGCGTGACAAAAAAGGGCCGCCGGGCGGGCGGCCGCATGTCAGGGGGCGTCCGATAGGCAAAAGGGAGAGGCGAGTCAATGGCGGAGGAGAAGGTCGTGATGGTTTCGAGCACGGTTGAGCGCGATGTCGGATTCCGGTCGAGCGCTGCCGTCCGTGGATCATCATACCGTGGGAACCTGGCTCTCATGAGCCGCCTGTCTCATTCGAGTGCTTCGCAGGAGCACGGTGCGCTTCATGGGGTGCGCTTCAAGGGACGCACTTCAAGGAAAGCGGAAGGTCAGCAAACCGCGAGGAAGCCGCCGCTTACTTCCCCCGCGCGGACGCCACCGCGGCCTTCAGGGCGTCATAGCCCACGGCCCCGTTCAGCACCTGACCCCCGATGACGAAGGTCGGCGTGCCGCTTGCCTGCAGTTTCTGCGCCAGCCCGATATTGGACTGGATCTCCGCATCATATTTGCCCCCGGCAATCGCCGCCTGCGCCGCCTTCGCGTCGATCCCGACCTTCGCCGCCGCCGCGAGGATCGTCTCATGCGTTACCTTGCCCGCTGCATAGAGCGCCCGGTGGAAGGGCATATACTGGTTCTTCTCCGCCGCCAGCAGCGACACCTTCGCGGCATCGATGCTCTCGTCGGACAGGATCGGCAGTTCGCGATAGACGACCTTCACCCTCTTGTCCTCACCCACCAGCCTGGCGAGATCGGGCAGCGACGCCCGGCAATAGCCGCAGGCATAGTCGAAAAATTCGACCACGGTCACATCGCCATTTGCGGCCCCTTCCCACGCGCCGGCATAGGGGGTCTCGATCGTCTTGCGACTGGCGTCGATCATGCCCGACATCCGCTTGGCCTGCAGCTTCTCGACCGCCTGCGGGATGATCTCGGGATGTTCCAGGATATAGTCGTGCACGATCTGCTCGATGGCGGCCTTGTCCCCGGCGTCGACGCGGCCCGTGCTCTGGGTGCCGAGCGCCGCGCCCGTCGCGGTGGCGGCGATGAAGGCGAAAACGCCAAGGGTCATCATGATGGTCCTGTTGGAAAGCGCTGCGCGAAAGCTGGGCCGCCTTTGATCTGTCATCGTTTCTTTCGCTTCTGCTCGACGGCTGCGCGGGAAACCATGGCGATATCCTGCGCGCGCAGATAGTCAACCGTGCCCGGCTTCAATCCCTGCATCGCGGCGTCGGCGCTGCGCAGCGCCATCTGGTCCTCGCCCATCATCGAATAGCGTTCCGCCGTCGCCAGCGCGGCGCGGGGCAGGTCGCCGCGATGTTCATAGACCACGCCCAACTGGTACCAGGCGAAGGGATTTTCCCGGTCCCGCGCAATGGCGTTGCGCAGCACCTTTTCCGCCTCCGCGAAATTCGCGTCATTTTCCGTCGCGATCAGCGCATGGCCCAGCAGCGTGGCGATCAGCGGCTGGTTGGTGAGCTGCACGGCCTCCCGCAGCGGCGGGATGGCGTCGGCGGGCTTGCCGCTTTCCAGCAGCACCTGCCCCTTCAGTTCCAGAAAATAGGGATCGTGCGGCGCGGCGGCCAGCAGGGCGTCGACCTCCGCGAGCGCCTTGTCCGGATAGGCGCTCTTGTGCCAGGCATAGGCGCGGGCATAATGCGCCGGCAGCGACTGGTCGCTTTCGGGATATTTGAGCAGGGTTTGGTTCGGTTCCGACACGAAGCCGACAAGCTTCGCCCTGATCCGTTCGAACCGCGCCTCCAGCTTCGGGTCCATCGGCTTGTCCCAGGCGGGATCGACCGTATAGACTTCCCGCAGCACATTGATGCGCTCGCCTGAAAGGGGGTGGGTGCGGCCGTAACTGTCGTCCTGCGGAATGGCGAGGCGATATTCCTGGTTCTGCAGCTTCTTGAAGAATTCCAGGCTGCCCTTGCCCGAAACCCCCGCCTTGCTGAGATAGCGCGCGCCGGCAAGGTCGGCGGAGCTTTCCTGCGCCCGCGAAAAGGCCAGGAACTTGCCCATCGCCGCCTGCTGCCCCATGCCCAATATGCCCATGCCCGCTTCCGCGCCGCCCGCCGCGATCGCCGCCGCGCCCAGCACCAGGCTGAGCAGGGTGATGCCGGTCGCCTCCTTCATCCCCTCCCCGTAACGGATGACATGGCCGCCCTCGATATGGCCGAGTTCATGCGCGACCACGCCCTGCACCTGGTTCACATTGTCGGCGGCCGCGATCAGCCCGCTATGCACCCAGACATATTGGCCGCCCGCCACGAAGGCGTTGATATTGGGATCGTTGATGACCAGCACCTGGACATTGCGCGGCTCCATGCCGGCCGCCTGGACCAGCGGCGCGGACATGTCGGCCATGAACGCCTCTGTCTCCGCGTCCCGCAGGATCTGCTGCGCCGCGGCCGGGCGCGACAAGAGGGCGAGCGATGCGGCGGCAATGGCCGCGAAACGAAGCCAGCGCGCGGTCATGCGAGGATGGTTCGGCATGCAGGGGCGGTGCGGGGCAGGGGAAGAGGCTCCATCGCTGACTGTCAATGCCGTCCAGGGGATGAACGGCAACTGAAAGGCGTTATGTAGCCCATAAAGCGGCAGGTCCAATAGGGGCTTTGGCGGGAAGCGGACACCCACTTTATCCCCCTCCCTCAAGGGAGAGGGCTGCGCAGACTTGGCAGCTTGCTGCCTAGTCGTAGCTGGGTGAGGGGGGTGCGATCCAAAGGATCGCGCGGGCCGCAGGCCCGCTCCCCTCTCATCCAGATCAGCCCCGGCTCCTTCGTCGCCAAAGCTTCCCATCTTCCTCCATGAAGAAAGAAGGTCCTGAAATAGCTGCAAAATCCCGCCGGGAACTTCAGTCTTCCGAAAATGAAAACGCCGCCGTCCGGCCGCCCGAAGCGGCAAGACAGCGGCGTCTTTCCATCGCCTGTCGGCTTACTGGCCGAAGGTGCGCTGCCACCAGCCGCGGCGCGGTGCGCCATCGTCACCTTCGTCTGCCGCTTCGGCTTCTCCGTTCACGATGAGCGTCTCCGCAGCCTCATCGGATGGAACGGCCTCGACGGGCGTTTCAACGGATGGCGCGGTCTCCGCGGCAACGGCTTCCTCGACCACCGGATCGGCCTTCTTGCGACGCGTGCGCTTGGGCTTGGCCGGCGCCTCTTCGGCGGCGGGCGCTGCCGGTGCAGCCTCGGCAGCAGGTGCTTCCTCCGCTACCGGATCGGCCTTCTTGCGGCGCGTGCGCTTGGGCTTGGCCGGCGCCTCTTCGGCGGCGGCGGCTTCCGGCACGGCTTCGACGGGCGTTTCCACGGGAGCTTCGACCGCAGCGGCTTCCACCGCTTCGGCGGCAGGCGCGGCGCTTTCCTTCGCCTTGCGTGCACGGGGGCGGCGGCGGGTCTTGGGCGCTTCTTCCTCGGCAGGGGCTTCGGGCGTTGCTTCCGCCACGGGCTCCTGAACGACTTCGGCCTCGACGGCTTCGACCGCTTCCTCGCTTGCAACCGAGCCTTCGCTCACCGCTTCCTCGCCGGCTTCGCGGCGGCGGCGTCCGCCCCGGCGGCCCCGACGACCGCGACGACGGCCTTCGCCCTCCGCTTCGGCGGCGGCTTCGGCCGGAACAGCCTCGGTCTCGCCCTCGATCTCGGCTTCCTCTTCGGCGCTGTCGGCGTCCTCGCCAGCCTCGCCTTGGGTCTCCGACTCGGCGCGATGCTCGTCGCGCTGACCGCCGCGACGGCGACGACGGCGGCGACGGCGACGGCCGCCTCCTTCCCGATCATCGCCGCGATCCTCGCCCCGCTCGGCGCGTTCCTCCTGCGCGGCGTCGACTTCCTCGATCTCTTCCTCGTCCAGTTCCTCGATGACGTCGAGATCGTCATCCTCTTCCGCGATCGGCGTATAGTCGACCACCCGCTCCGGACGCGGCCCGCTGGCCTCGACCGACATGCGCGCGCCTTCGACCTCGCCATCGGGCAGGATCGCGATGCGCACGCCATAGCGCTGCTCGATCTCGTCCAGCTCCCGGCGCTTGTTGTTGAGCACGTAGAAGGCCGCTTCCTGGCTCGCCCGCAGCGTGATCAGGCTGCCGCGACCGCGCGCCGCCTCCTCTTCCAGCATGCGCAGCGCGCTGAGGCCCGCCGACGAAGCGGTGCGGACCAGCCCCGTGCCTTCGCAATGTGGGCACTGGCGGGTCGATGCTTCCAGCACGCCGGTGCGCAGCCGCTGGCGGCTCATTTCCATGAGGCCGAAGCCGGAGATCCGGCCGACCTGGATGCGGGCGCGATCGTCCTTCAGCGCCTCCTTCATCGCCTTCTCGACCTTGCGGATGTTGGAGTTCATCTCCATGTCGATGAAGTCGATGACGACCAGGCCCGCCATGTCGCGCAGGCGCAACTGACGCGCAATCTCCCGCGCCGCTTCCAGATTGGTGGCGACAGCGGTCTGCTCGATGCCATGCTCGCGGGTCGACCGGCCCGAGTTGATGTCGATCGAAACCAGCGCCTCGGTCGGATTGATGACCAGATAGCCGCCGGACTTGAGCTGCACGACAGGATTGTACATCGCCGCGAGCTGGTCCTCGACGCTGGCCCGCTGGAACAGCGACACGGCGTCGGCATATTGCTTCACCCGGCGCGCATGGCTGGGCATCAGCAGCTTCATGAAGTCCTTGGCCGCCTTATAGCCATATTCGCCTTCGACGATGACCTCTTCAATATCCTTGTTGTAGATGTCGCGGATCGCCCGCTTGATGAGGTCGCTGTCATTGTGGATCAGCGCGGGCGCGTCCGACTTCAGCGTCTTCTCGCGGATTTCGTCCCACAGGCGCGCCAGATAGTCGAAGTCGCGCTTGATCTCCGGCTTGGTGCGCTGGAGGCCCGCGGTGCGGACGATGCAGCCCATGGTGGAGGGCAGGTTCATCTCCGCGATGATCGACTTCAGCCGCTTGCGGTCGGCGGCGTTGCTGATCTTGCGCGAAATCCCGCCGCCATGGCTGGTGTTCGGCATCAGCACGCAATAGCGGCCGGCAAGCGACAGGTAAGTGGTCAGCGCCGCGCCCTTGTTGCCGCGCTCCTCCTTGACGACCTGCACCAGCAGCACCTGGCGGCGCTTGATGACGTCCTGGATCTTGTAGCGGCGGCGCAGCGCCATGCGCTTGCGGCGCAGTTCGTCGGCGGCATCGTCGCCCTTGCCGCGGCGGCCGCGGCCCCTGCCGTTATCGCCGCCATTGCCGTTCTCGGCCGTTTCCTCGCCATGATCCTCATCGTCATGATGATGGGTGGCCTCGACGACTTCCAGCCCGCCGTCGGCGGCGACATCCTCGTCATCCTCGACCTCGGCGCGCAGCGCGGCCTCTTCCTCCGCATGGGCGCGTTCCTCGCGCAGCAGCGCTTCGCGGTCCTCGCGGGGGATCTGATAATAGTCGGGATGGATTTCGCTGAAAGCCAGGAAACCGTGCCGATTGCCGCCATAATCGACGAAGGCCGCTTGCAACGACGGTTCTACGCGAGTGACCTTGGCGAGGTAGATATTGCCCTTGAGCTGCTTGTGCTCGGCCGATTCGAAGTCGAACTCCTCGATCCGGTTACCTTTGACGACCGCGACCCGGGTTTCTTCCCGGTGGCGCGCATCGATCAGCATACGCATTGTCATTTATTGTTCTCCGGCGCTGGCGGCCGACGGCACTGGGCCGGGCTGCCGCGCGATAGTAAGGGGGCGGCGCGAGTTGCTGCATCGCCCGGTTTGGCATGGAAAATTGCGTGTCTGCTGCCGGGGCAGGGCCGGACCATGTGCCGGACACCACCAACCACGCCGCATCGCCCGGGATCGGGTTCAGCGTGGATTGGAAATCATGCCTCATGCAGCGTCAACCTGTTCGTGCATCGGTTCCGGGCGTTGCCGCCCGCCGGTGCCATCGTGAATATCCCCGAAAGAACGTCGCCCGAAAAGGCGCGTCTCCAAGGAATGTGAATGGGTAGCAGTCAAAATGGCAAGGAGCAACGGCTCCTGGAAATATTGTTTCGCGTCGCGCCACTTTGACCCGAATGGCGCCAGGCGGTTTATCGCCCCTTATGTGAAGATGGTGTTAAGCCTGCCGTTCGGCAATGCTTGGCGCATCATTCGGTTGTCGTTCGCCTGCGCGCGTGAAATTGCGCTGGACGGCGACGGGCCGCGCGGTGCACAAGCGGCGCATGCTCCAAAGTCTTGCGCTCGCAAGCATGATCCTTTCGGCCGTCCCCACTTCCGCCGACCCGCTCCATGGCGACCGGGCGAGCATGCGCTTCGACGCGCCCGCGCATATGGCGCCCCGTCCGGCGAAGCGCCTGCACAGCATCACCGTTCCCATCCCGCCGGTGGCGCGCGGCGTTTCCTTGCCCCCGGTGGAGGGGCCGCGCGATGCATCCCGCCCGCTGGTCGTGATCGATGCCGGCCATGGGGGCCATGATCCGGGCGCCGTGAACCGCGACAATGGCGAGCGCGAGAAGGACGTGACGCTCGCCATCGCGCTGGCGATCCGCGACCAACTGGCGCGCTCGGGCCGCGTCCGCGTCGCGCTGACCCGCAATGACGACCGGTTCCTGGTGCTGCAGGAGCGCTACGGCATCGCGCGCCAGCTCAATGCGGACCTGTTCATCTCCATCCACGCCGATTCGGCCGACGACGACCAGGCGCGCGGCGCGACCGTCTACACCTTGTCCGAAACCGCATCCGACCGCGAGGCGGCCCGGCTGGCGGCGCGAGAAAACAAGGCGGATATGTTGAACGGCGTCAATCTGGGTGGCCAGCCCAGCGATGTCTCTTCGATCCTCATCGACCTGACGCAGCGGGAATCGATGAACCTCTCGGTGGCCTTCGCCCGGCTGCTCCAGCGCGAGGCGGCGCCCTATGTGCCGTTTCGCGGCACGGCGCACCGCTTCGCTTCGCTGATGGTGCTGAAGGCGCCCGACACGCCGTCGGTGCTGTTCGAGGCCGGCTATCTCTCCAACAGCGCCGACGCGGCTTTCCTGGCGTCGAAGGCAGGCCAGGCCAACATCGCCAAAGGCGTCGCCCGCGCGATCGAAGTGCATTTCGCCCGCAGGCTGGCGGTCGGTAACGGCGGTTAGGCCCGTCCTTGCCGTCTTGCCGTCATGCTGAAACAGGTTCGGCAAGACGCTTGGGCAATCAGGACCGGGCCGCCAACGCAGTCCGGCCTCACATGGGCATTCCACTCTGGCGCTTCCCCCATTTTGACCTTACAGCCTCGACCATCATGGAAGAGGCACGCCCCAAATACGCCGCATCGTCCTTTGCTCAGCGCCTGCGCCGCGGCGCGAGCGGCTTTGGGGAACGCCTCCGGCCCCATTGGGACAAGCGCTGGTTCCGCTGGATCGCGATCGGTTTCGGCGGTCTCCTCCTCGCCTATGCGCTGTTCTGGCTGGTCTTCGCGCGCGGGCTGCCCGATGCGGCGACGCTGCTGGAATATGAACCGCCCCTGCCGACCATCGTGCGCGACACCAATGGACAGCCGGTCCACAGCTATGCCCGCGAACGGCGCGTGCAGCTTCAGTATAGCGACTATCCGCCGCTCCTCATCCGCGCCTATCTTTCGGCGGAGGACAAGACCTTCTTCGAGCATCATGGCGTCGACATCCCCGGCTTCATCGGCGCGGTTTTCGATTATGCGACCAAGATCGGGTCGGGCCAGCGCGCCCGCGGCGGCTCCACCATCACCCAGCAGGTGGCGAAGAACCTGCTGATCGGCGACGAATATTCCCCCACCCGCAAGGTGAAGGAAATGATCCTCGCCTATCGCATGGAGGGGGTGCTTTCGAAGCAGCAGATATTGGAACTCTACCTCAACCAGATATTCCTCGGCCGCAACGCCTATGGCGTGCAGGCGGCGGCGCGCGCCTATTTCGACAAGGATGTGGCCGACCTCAAGCTGCATGAGATGGCCTATCTGGCGATCCTGCCCAAGGGGCCCGCCAATTATCGCCCGGAAAGCCCGACCGGCCATGAACGCGCACTCGAACGCCGCAACTGGGCGCTGGGCGAAATGTACAAAAATGGCTGGATCACGGAGGCTCAGCGGAACGAGGCGCAGGCCCAGCCGCTCGGCACCGTGGCCGCGCACGGCTCCAGCTTCGACGCCCGCGCCGGCGGCTATTATATGGAGGAGGTGCGCCGCCGACTGATCCAGCTTTTCGGCGAGAAGGCGCAGGACGGCCCCAACAGCGTCTATGCGGGCGGCCTTTGGGTCCGCAGCCCCTATGATCCGAAGATACAGGATCTGACGACGACGGCGTTGCGCAACGGGCTGTTGCGCTTCGATGCGGGCAAGGGATGGTCCGGGCCGGTCGCCAGGATCGACATGGATCGCGGCTGGAAGCGCGAGCTGGCGGCGAGCTATATCGACGTGGACTATGCCGGATGGCGCGTCGCCGTGATCGTCAGCCGGGATTCCTCCGCGGCGCAGATCGGCTTTTCCGATGGATCGACCGGCACGCTGCCCGCAGGCGCCGCGCAACTGCCCTATCGCAAGACGGGCGGCCCGGCCTTCGCCGCGATGAAGCCCGGCGACCTGATCGTGGTGGCGCGCAACGGATCAAGCTGGGCGCTGCGCAACGTGCCCGAAGTCTCCGGCGGCATGGTGGTGGAGGAAACCCATTCAGGCCGCGTCCGCGCCATGCAGGGCGGCTTCGACAACCGTCTCTCCTCCTACAACCGAGCCACGCAGGCGATGCGCCAGCCGGGATCGACCATCAAGCCCTTCGTCTATGCCGCCGCGCTGGACAATGGCATGACCCCGGCCTCGATCATCGTCGACGGTCCCTTATGCGTCTATCAGGGCGCTGGCCTCGGCCAGAAATGCTTCCGCAACTTCACCGGGGGCAGCGCCGGGCCGCAGACCATGCGCTGGGGCGTCGAACAGTCGCGCAACCTGATGACCGTGCGCGCCGCCAGCCAGACCGGCATGGACCGTGTGGTGCGCACCATCAAGGCGATGGGGATCGGGGATTACCAGCCCTATCTCTCCTTCGCGCTGGGCGCGGGCGAAACCACGGTGGAGCGGATGGTGAACGCCTATGCCATGCTCGCCAATCAGGGACGGCAACTCAGCCCCAAGCTGATGGACTATGTGCAGGACCGGCGCGGCAAGGTGATCTGGCCGCTGCGCTGGCGCGCCTGCGACGGCTGCAACATGGCCAATTGGGATGGCAAGCCCATGCCCCGCTTCGGCTTCGAAGGGCGGCAGGTGATGAATCCCATGACCGCCTATCAGGTCGTGCACATCGCCGAAGGCGTGATCCAGCGCGGCACCGCCACCGTGCTGGCGGACCTCAAGCGCCCGCTGTTCGGCAAGACCGGCACCACCAACGGCCCGACCAATGTCTGGTTCGTCGGCGGATCGCCGGACATCGTCGCGGGCGTCTATATCGGCTATGACCAGCCGCGCAGCCTGGGCGGCTGGGCGCAGGGCGGCCGCGTCGCCGCGCCGATCTGGAAGGCAGCGATGACGCCGGTCCTCGAAACCATGCCCAAAACGCCCTTCATCGCGCCGGCCGGCATCCGCATGGTCACGATCGACCGCCGCTCGGGCAAGCGCGTCTATGGCGTCTGGCCGACCGACGAACCCAAGCCCGCCGTGATCTGGGAAGCGTTCAAGCCCGAATCCGAACCCCGCCGCTCGATCCGCAAGGAAGAGGTCGCCGCCCAGGACAAGGCCGCCGCCCGCATCGAAGCGACTGTCCAGCGCCGCCAGCGCACCGACAGCGACTTCCTGCAGGATCAGGGCGGGATTTACTGACAGGGCAGGGGGGTGGTCGCTGCCCTCCCTTTCCTTTGACCACGACATGCTGCCGCCAGGGCAGGAGCCGAGTCCTGCCGTCAGTGGAACGCCGCATCGCCTGAACCGGGCTCTCATGAGTGCCTTCGCAGGAGCGCTTTGTGCTTAATGCAGCCACTGTCGAACAGAGCGCCGCCTCAGCCCCTATCCGATCGCCTGTTCCGCCGGGATGTAGGGCAGTCCCAGCGCCTCCGCCACGGCCCGATAGGTGATCTGCCCGTTCCACACGTTCAGCCCGGCGAGCAGATGCGGGTCCGCCCGCAGCGCTTCGTTCCACCCCAGGTCGGCGATTCGCAGCGCATGGGGCAGGGTCACGTTGTTGAGCGCATAGGTGCTGGTCCGCGCCACGGCGCCGGGCATGTTGGCGACGCAATAATGAACGATGCCCTCGACGATATAGGTGGGGTCGTCATGGGTGGTGGGGTGGCTGGTCTCGAAGCAGCCGCCCTGGTCGATCGCCACGTCCACCAGCACCGCGCCCTTCTTCATGGTCTTCAGCATGTCCGCCGACACCAGCTTGGGCGCGGCGGCGCCGGGGATCAGAACCGCGCCGATCACCAGGTCCGCCTCCGCCACGCATTCGGCCAGATTGGCGCGGTTGGAAAAGCGCGTCTTCGCCCGCGCCTCGAAATGAATGCCCAGCCGCTCCAGCACTTCCGGGCTGCGGTCGAGGATGGTGACGTCCGCGCCCAGACCCGCCGCCATCTGCGCCGCGTTGAAGCCGACCACGCCGCCGCCGATCACAGCCACCTTCGCGGGCAACACGCCGGGCACGCCGCCCAGCAGCACGCCTCGCCCGCCATGCGCCTTTTCCAGCGCGGTCGCGCCGGCCTGGATCGCCATGCGTCCGGCAACCTGGCTCATGGGCTTCAGCAGCGGCAGCCCGCCATGAGCGTCCGTCACGGTTTCATAGGCGATGCCGATCGCCCCCGACGCCATCAACTCCCGCGCCTGGTCGGGATCGGGCGCCAGGTGAAGATAGGTGTAAAGGATCTGGCCGGGGCGCAGCAGGGCGCGCTCCTCCGGCTGGGGTTCCTTGACCTTCACGATCATCTCCGCCGTCGCGAAGATGCCGGCCGGATCGTCGACGATCTCCGCACCCGCGCGGGCGTAGAGGCCGTCATGCGCGCCGATCCCCTCCCCCGCGCCGCTTTCCACCAGCACGCGGTGGCCGTGGGCGGTCAGCTCATGCACGCTCTCCGGCGTCAGGCCGACGCGATATTCGTGATTCTTGATCTCCCTGACGGTGCCTACGATCATGACCATCTTCTCCATCCTTGCCGGCGAAGCTGTAATGTCCGTCAGATAGGCATCGTTCCGGCAATTTGCCCGTTGCGGCGGAATGGAGCGTTCAGGGCGCCTCCCGCACCGGCACCGGCGCGTTGCAGAGGTCGACGCCGCCTGCGGGCCGCTCGTAGAAATCGTCCTTCCGGTTCGCCCGCAGGCGAAGGTAATCGGCAAAGCTCCGCGAGCCGACGTCCATCACCTGATAGCGTGGCCGCTGCGATTCCGGCAGGTCGCTGGCGAGGCGGACGGAGAGGATCGGCAGGCGCTTCTCCCCCGCGGCATAGAAGCCGAGATCGCCGGAGCCGCGTGGCAGGCTGGCGAGCAGGTCCATGCCTTCGATCACCCGGCCGACGACCGCGATATTGCGGTCGAGCTGGCGCGGGGCCTGGCCGATCACGGCATAAAGCTCGGCGCCGGTTCCCGCGTCCGGGGAAAGGTTCCGCGCCACGCCGACCATGGCATAGCAATGGGGCAGCCAGGCCGACGCCTCGTCCATCGCGACCGGCCAGCCATTGATGAAGCCGGTGCGCGGGGCATAGGCGTCGGGATAGGGCAAGGGTGTCACGGGCGTCTTGAGGGCTGCGAGGGGGCGGGCATAATCCGCCCCGATGTCCGTGGCGACGCCGGAGGGCAGGGCTTTCTTCTCGGTCACATCGCCCCATTGGGCGACATAATTGTCCTGCACGCGGTAGACGCTTTCGCCATCCCACCAGCCCGCGCGGGCGAGTGCGCGGATATTGGCGACGTGGGCGGGTGCGAAATCGGGCGCGAGCTGGATGACGACGCGCTTGTCGCCCTCGACCGTCATGACCAGCAGCGTATCGGCCGCGATGGCCTGCCATGCGCTGGCGGGCGCCTGTGCGACGATGGCGGACGGGGTGGCTGGCGCATCGGCGGCAAGCGCCGGGGAAGGCAGGAAAAGCGCGGCCAGGAAAGCGGGGGAACGGATTTGCATGATGCAATCAAGCATGGGAGGGAAAGGAAAGTAAAGCATCCCCTTGCCTAGCGCGCCGACGCACGATAGGGAGCCGCCTCCAGTGCAATGCGGAGCGGTGGCCGAGTGGTCGAAGGCGCTCGCCTGGAAAGTGAGTATACGTCAAAAGCGTATCGAGGGTTCGAATCCCTCCCGCTCCGCCATTTTTGCCAGTCACTGGCCTTCATAGACCTTCATTTCCTTCGCATTTCTCCCGTTTTTGCGCTATGAACCTTCCCATAGGTTCCCATGCGGATGCCCCCAATCGCAAATGATCAGGGGGCACTTTGGGGGCATGGCAATGGAGAATGGGGGCATCGATGCTTACCGACGCTCAAGTCCGCAAAGCGCAGCCGCGTGAGAAGGACTATAAATTGGCCGACGAAAAAGGCCTGTACCTGTTCGTCACGACCAAGGGATTTAAAAGCTGGCGCTATAAATATCGTCACGCGGGCAAGGAGCATCGGCTGACGTTCGGCGCCTATCCGGAAGTCTCTTTGGCGACGGCGCGGGACAAGCGGGACGATGCCCGCCGTCAGCTTCGCGACCAGCAGAACCCCGCCATGGAACTGCGCAAGGCCAAGCTGGCGAGCATCGAGCGCGCTGGGCTGACCTTCGAAAAGCTGGCCCGTGCGTGGCATGAGAATGAGAAGTCTCGCTGGGCTGACGTCCACGCCTATGACGTCCTCAACAGCCTGGCGCGAGACGTCTTCCCGGAAATAGGCAAGATGCCGATCCACGACATCGACCCGCCGACGGTCCTCGCCACCCTGCGCAAGATCGAGCGGCGCGGCTCTATCGAGACCGCCCGCCGCGTCCGGCAGCGCATATCGGCGGTTTTCGTCTATGCCATTTCGGAGGGGGTTGCAGACAATGACCCGGCCGCGATCGTGGCCAAGGCGCTAAAGCCATTGCCGAAGAAGGGAAAGCAGCCGGCGCTGACCGACATAGAAGAATGTCGGCAGCTTATTGCCGATAGCGAGGCGTCTGGAGCGACGCCTGTCGTCAAGCTGGCATCGAGGCTCCTCGCCCTGACGTCCGTTCGGCCGGGAGTGATTCGCGGCATCGGCTGGGACGAGTTCGAAGGGCTCGAAGGCGAAGACCCGATATGGCGCATCCCGGCCGCGCGCATGAAGCTCGCGCTGCACAAGAAAGACGAGGACGCTTTCGAGCATATCGTGCCCCTGTCCCGGCAGGCCGTGGACGTGATCGTCCAGGCACGCAGGCTGACCGGCCGTTGCCCTCTGGTCTTCCCCTCGATTCGTCATAGCCACCAGCCGATGAGCGAGAACGCGATCGGCTATCTCTACAACCGCGTTGGCTACCATGGCCGCCATGTCCCTCACGGCTGGCGGGCGGCGTTCAGCACAATCATGAACGAGCGATATGATCGCCAATGGCGCGCTGCTGGCCATCAGGACGCCTCGCCCGATCGCGCCATCATCGACCTGATGCTATCGCACGTCCCGCAGAACAAGGTGGAGAGCGCCTACAACCGTGCCGCCTATATGGAGCGTCGGCGCGAGATCGCGCAGGAATGGGCCGACCTATTGATGGACGGGATCATGGATGCGAAAAACCTGCTCAGAGACTGAACAGGGGATGCGACTCGGCCATGGGCATCACTCAGGGCAAGATGACCGAGCAGGAGCGGTGGGCTACCGCCGCCCATCTTCTGGAAGCTCATGGTGACGACGTCGGCAACGTGGTCATTCGCCAGATCAGAGAGCTTATGGATCGCGGCGATCAGGCAAGCGCGAAGGACTGGATCGACATCTCATTCAAGGTTCAGATGCTCTATGGCCCGGAGGGGGATGCGTAGGCGATGCCGCTGACTGATTGGGAGCTATGGGCCTGCGCTCAGCAGGTCATAAAACAGTACGGGGCAAGAGCCCCCGTGCATGTCGCCGGCCGCATCGGGGAACTGGCCACGGCGGGCGATCTTGATGGCGTCCAAACATGGAAGGCCATAGCGGAGCGCGTCGACCAATTGATAGATTATCGGACCGGGCGACCGTTGAGCAAGCAATGAAGGAGCGATGGTTATGACCGAGGGCATGCAGACACGCGCGCCCGGCAATCGTCCCCACCGCCGGGTGACCTTCGATCACAACTCGGTGCTCATCCCCGTGGACACCGGGCATTCGCGAAGGGTCTGCTCACAGGGCGATCCTGGCGAGCCAATCTGGCCTGCTAATCCAGTGGCGATCCGACAGGCCAGCAAGACGGCGCAAGGCTTCAATGTCGTATAGCCGCAAGATCGATCCCCGCCGGTCGATAAGACCCTCTCCCTTCAATGCTCGCATCATCCGATTTACGTGCACAGTCGTTAGGCCAAGGGCATCACCTATATCGGTCTGCGTCAGTGGCCATTCGATCAATCCTTTCGGATGACCTAGCACAACCAAGCGATCATGGACGTGCAGAAGCAGCACCACGAGGCGGTTCATTGCAGGCATTCGGCCGACCGATGCGAGGCGCTCCATAAGGAAGACGCGCTCCTGCTGGGCACTGAGGAACAGACTTGCGGCCAGCGCGGGCGTTTCTTTGAATATGCGCCCAAGCGCGTTTAACGGCATCGCCCGTATCTTCACATCAGTCACGGCAATGAGAGTGTCTGCGGCGCTTTCCAGCGCAAGGCTCGGTGCGCCAAGCACATCACCGGGAATGTGTATTTTGACGATTTGACGCTCCCCATTTCTCAGGTCGACGCTGCTCGTCACCCAGCCGTCAGACAACAGATATATCTGTTCAACCGAATCGCCTTGCGCCCGGATGATGCTGCGACGCGGCAGCGCTCGCTCAGGTCCGCAGAGCCCTTTGAAAAAATCCAGATCTTCAGCGCTTGGTCCGGCAAATTCTGTGAGCCGGTGCACCGGTATCTCTGCCATGTCCCGCTCCGCTAGATGCCCCCGAAATCGTCCTCCGGCTCGCGCGGCGGCCAGTCATCATCGCCATAGCCGTCAGGATCAGGCGCAGGAGCCCGGCGCTCAACCGGCTTCTCGGCCGGCAGCACTGGCTCACTACCGTCGAACGTCACGCGGATCGCCGCGCCCCATGTCTCGGCGCTCTGGAAAATCGCGCGCACGGTTTGCAACTGCCCACCGAGCCACTGCGCATAGTCGGCAGGGATATAGCCGATCTGGATGCCGCGTGCGGAATAGACGCCGATCGCCCTGCTGTCGGCAGGGTTCTTTGGCTCGCGCCGAAGCTCGACAGGTTCACCGGGCAAGCACATCGCTATTTCGAAGCGCCGGCCGGGGCCGCGCTTGTTCGGGTAGTCTGCGCCCTTGACGGCGATGGACTGAGGCGGCCGGGCCATGACATAGAAATATGGTAAACCCTAAGAATCGCAAGCCGCATTGTTGCCGATGCGCAAAATATTGCGCAATTCCGCTTGCGCTGTGGTCCAATCGTGTGTATATATTTGCGCATGGAACGGGACAGCAAAAAGATCGTCAGGCGGCTTCTGGATGAGGGCTATGAGCAGGTTTCGGTGAAGGGCTCTCACCACAAATTCCGGAAGGGCGACCGGACGATCATCGTGCCCCACCCGAAGAAAGACCTGCCGCTGGGAACGGCGCGAAGTATAGCAAAGATGGCGGGGTGGCTGTGAGCCGCCCCGGAAAGGCAAAGTCATGAAATATTTTTACGCCATCGTTCACAAGGATGCGGACAGCGCCTTTGGTGTCAGCTTTCCCGATCTGCCGGGCTGCTTCTCGGCGGCCGACCGTCAGGAAGACGTACTCCCCAATGCGGTGGAGGCGCTGGAACTGTGGTTCGAAGATGCGGAGGAAGTCGATCCGCGCCCGGTCGATCAGGTGCGCGAAGCGGTGAAAGAGGATCTGGCGCAGGGCGCGTTCCTTCTTGCCGTTCCGCGCATCACGTCGGCCAACAAGCTCGCCCGCGTCAATCTGTCGCTGGATCGGGGCATGCTCGACGCCATCGATCAGGCGGCAGCGCTTCGGAAGCTGACCCGCAGTGCGTTCATGGCGGAGGCGGCCAGGAACGAAATCGAAGGCCGCCATTGATCCTCAGGAGCGGCCTCAGGAGTTCGAACTATGAAATGCCCCGGCGCTAACTCCGGCGTGTTTTGCTCAACGCGGGGGCGTCCATGGACATGACCGTTATCTCGAAAAGGTAGAGGCCGTTCTCATCCATGGCCGTGAGTTGCAAAACGCCCGCCTGCCAGAGAGACACAGCGCTGTCCCGCACCATGTCGCCCATGAAGCGGGCCGCCTCCATCCGCGCAGCGTCAAGGTCTGGGAGATCCAGCCAAGCATCATCGTTCTCAACGCCATCATCGATCTGGAAGCGAAATTTCGGCATCATCACTGAAAACGAGACGACGCCCTCTGTTTCGCAAAAGCTGACCAAAATTCCACGTATGTTAGCGTAGATATACCTGCTCCATAAACGTCGGCTAATCGGCATCTATGCTGACCGGAACTCGACCATTCATCATGCGTATTGGGGATACCTCGCCCCGGCTTCTAGCCACGCAAACCAACGGGGCGAGGCAACCCTCACCATCTCAGAAAAACGGCCCGGCAGCATCAGCCACCGGGCCAGGAGAAGGCTGAATTAAGAGCCTTCAGGTCGCACGAATTAATGTGCCCCGACCGGCTCTGATTCGGATTGGACAAATTGGACAGGGACGGAAAAACTGGGGGACGTTGCTTGAGGCAGGCAGGCACCCGTTGGGCGACCCCATGCTACGCCACGCACCACGGAGCCGCCCTCCGCCCCCTTTGGACAGAAGCGGCGGCATATCAAGGGTTAAGCTGTGAGCCAAGCCCTGTCGCCGGTTCCGGCTCCGCCTTCACCGCCGCCTGCTCTGCTGCCCATTCCCGAAGTTTGATCAGGTTCCACGCCTGCCGCTCGGCTGTCCGGAGCTTGGCAAGAAGTCCGTCACAACTGGCCCCTCCATAAGCTCGGCAGGTGGCTTCGCTGGCGATGGACATGGGGGCTGTTTCGGAACCGCTGAGATCGGTCCGGGCGGCAAGCGCTGCCCGCACGCGCTCATAGCGAGCATCAACAGCGGCATAATGAGCCTGAAGGTCATTGATCTTCCTTTCGGTGATGGCGGCCTGTTCGGCCTTGACGCGCTTCACATTCTCGGCCGCCTGGCGCAGCGCTTCGGCGCTGGCCGCGCGATAGTTGGCGACGGTCTGCTTGTGGGCCCACTGTTCGGCACTGAGGTCGGTCCGGGCCTTGTCCCGCTCGGCCGTCCGGACGTCGACCTTCATCGATGTCAGGGCGAGGGCGACCACCAGGCCGATGATGACGGGTGCCCACCAGAGGCGGCGGGCGACCTTCAATGCTGCGGTCCAGTTCATGCCGCCCTCCGCTTTGCATAGGCGGCGGCAAGCCGCTCATCATATTTGTTCTCGCGGTAGGCCGTGCCGTTGTACCCCTTCGCGAAAGCGGCCCAATCGCGGCGCTGGAGGGCACCGACCAGCCCCTTCCCCCTCACGAACCGGACGAAGGCGTCAAGCTGGTCGCCTTCGGTCCGGGACTGCCGCCACGCAAAGGACCAAGGGTCCGGCGCATCGCAGATGGCGAAGTTCTCGCCCAGGATCTGGAACGCGCCATAGCTGGCCGACATGAACCCCGCGTCGACGTCCAGCGCGACCATGTCCATCAGCATTTCCCAGCGCGCCGCCTGGCTGCCTGGATAGAGCTTCCGGTTCCATGTCCGGGACGAGATGCGCGGATGGGTCGCGTCATAGCGATGCCCGGTCGACCGGCTGAACCGATGCGGCTCCGGCAGGATCGTGGGCCGTCCGCCCATGAAGGCGTCCCCCGCAGCCTCGACGTCATAGATGGTCCAGATCGTCGCCGGCTCGACCTTGATGTCGCGGGCCGCCGCCGCGACGTCATCAGCGGTGATCTCGTAATCGGGACCGTCGGTCAGCGCCTTGAGGGTGGCCGCCCTGCTCAGCGGACCGAACTTCCCGTCGATCGCGCCTTGATAGACGCCCAACGAGAAGAGGCGGCGCTGGAGTTGCGCGTGATCCATGTCTTGCTCCCATGAAAAAGGGCGCTCGAAAGCGCCCGTCATGCTGTTGGTGTTTTCCCGGATATTCCTGCCCGCCGGATTGCCCTATTCAGGGTTTACTCCGCTCCGGCACGGTTGCCCCCCTTTAGCCCCTACCCGGAGCGGGGGACCATCATTTCTCCGGCGGCGCGGTGCCGCCGAACAGCACTTCCAGCGCCGCCTTAATGCGGTTGCCGACAATGCCCTTGGCCATGCCGATAACGCTCGCGCCGACGGCCGCTATGCCAATGCCGGTGATGCCAGCCTCAAGCATTTCCAGCTTGTGAGCTTGAACCAAGAGCACGGTCACCAGCAGACAGAGGGCCGTGATGGCGAGATCCAGCGTCCACTGCGCCCGGCCCTTCGCCTGAAGTCCAATGACTACCCGCGTGATGATGACGGCGCAGATGCACACCACCATGGGCGCCGCTGCGAAAGGCTCGCCGGCAATCCACCAGATGACGGGCTCGCGCGAAAAAACAGTTCCGGTCACCGCCGCACCTGCCCCCCATAAAATTCTCACCGAAGACATACCGCCGCCATGGCAGCGACGAAGCTGAGCACGATGATCGCCCCGGCCCTCATCAGGTCCGGCCAGCGCGACCACATGTCCACCGGCAGCGGCGCCTTGCGCAACTGATGTTCGATGCCGGGCTCCCCAAGGATGACGATCGCCATCCAAAGGAACCCGCACCCCACTGCAATCGGGTCAATCCAGCGCTTCGCCATCAATATCCGGGCGGTGGTCGTCGGATCATGGGGGTTCCATCCCCATAGTTCCATGGCCGCAGCCCCACAGCGCAGCGTAAGCCCCAGGCCAGCCAACATTGCGATTGCCCGATACAGCGTCACCGGATCGAGCGGGTGATCATGGAGGCGCTGAATCCAAATGCGATTGGCCTGCTTCCCTGCCATCATGGCGCCGAGGAAAGTCGCGGCGGTCATGATGAACAGGTTGAACAGGAACAGGGAAGGGTCTTCGTTGAAGCTGGGCGGGGCAATAGTCCCCGGCCCGGCTCGCACGGCTTCGGCGGCAACGCTCTGCGCGGCGTTGGCGATGATATGGGAGAGCATGACGCCTCCTGTTACAGTGGATCGGTAAGCGGGCGCGTCAGCCCTGCCCGGCGGCAAGCTGGGCGGCGAGCAGCAGGCCCTGCACCACGTCGCGATGGGTATCGATCGACGTCGCGATATTGCCGGTCGCGTTGCGCAGCTTCGCGTCACCAGCGCGCTCCGCGTACAGCTTGAGCTTGGTGACAAGGGTCTTGACCTCTTCGGTGTTCAGAAGGTCGAGAATGGTCGAGGCTTCGACGGCGGCGGCTTTCGCCAATGCCGTGGCCATCTGGGCGCGGCCTTCCGGGGTGGCGGCCAGGGCTTCGAGATCAGTCGTATCGGGCATGATTAGGCTCCTTCAGAGATAGGGGCGATGGGTTCGGGCAGAGAGGCGGCGGGCGCTGGCGCGGCCGGATCAACGCCGTCCATTTCGTCCAGCGTGTCAGCGACATTGAAGACCATGCGCTTGCCGCGCATGTCGAGGAACAGCTTGGCCTTGATGCCGTTGGGATCGTCCACGATCTCGCGGCGGCCGACGATCATGTCGCGCGGGATGAACAGGCGGCCCTCGTTGAACGGGGCAGCCATCACCGGCTGTCCGGTCCGGGTGTCGACGCCGATCTGCGTGCCTTCGACCAGGCGGACTTCGATCGGATTGATCATGGCCATGTTGTCGATCACGGCTTTCTTCACGAAGCCGTACTGGTCGCTCAGGGCTTCGAACTGCATGCCGGTGCCCATGTCGAAAATGATGGCGCTGGGCTGGACATGATCGCAGGGCTTGAACACCGCGAGGATCGAGGACGCGATAATTTCCAGCCGCTCGCCGGCGGCCGTCTTCAGATGCAGCATGGTTGTCTCCTTGGGGAAAGGTGCGTCAGCAGCCGAAATTGCGGTCGTACACCACGCCGCGGTCGCTCAGGTTGATGCGCGTCCCGGCATTCACAGGGCCAGTTCCAATCCTGAGGCTGGGGTCTCTCGCGACAAAGACCGGATCGGGCCTGCCAGCCTTCCGGGCTTCCCGGACAAGCTTGTAGATGAAGCGGTCGATATTCTCCCGCTTGCGGGTCTCAGCCAGGGTGCCGCCGCAGGTGCCGCGATAGTCGATCACGATCACCTGAGGCTTGTCGGCTTCGGTCTGGGCCAAGGCAGGCGAAAGGGCAGCCGCCAGCAAGGCAGCCGCGATAAATGCGCGTCGCATAATATTCTCCTTCGGTTTTGGAAGTCGGCCCTCAGGGCGGACAGGTGGCGCCGTCAGTAATTGGTGACGTCGAAAACAATGCTCCGGGGTGACCCGTAGGTAGAGTTTCCCGGATTGGTCGCGTTGCCGAAGCGACGATAATTGGACTGGAGCGACTGGACCGTCCCGGCGGCGTCGTCGATCGATATGCGGGTATTGTAATAGTTCACGGTATAGCGCGTGGGACTTCCGACGTTCCCCGTGTCATTGACCGCGATCCGCTGATGATACGTCGGCATAAGAGCAGCGTAACGCCGGGCTGGACTGCCGGTGAAGCCGTTGCCCGAACCGCTGCCGGTCTTGCCCACGATGCGGGCTGGCTGCATCGAAAGAGCGAAGATCAGATTGCCGCTCGGGTCCCATGACTCCATCCGCGCCGTGCCGGCAGCGCCCGGCACAGGTGCGGTGGTGTCGAACAGATACATCGTGACGGTGGCACCGATACCCGCGCTTACCAGCACCTCCGTCGTCCAGTTATTGCCCCCGGTGTTCACCGTGGCCGTGACGGTGAAGCCGCCCGAAGAGACCCGGAAAGCGGGCATCGGATTGGTCGCCGTGTAGGAAAAGGTCGCTTTGCTCAGTGAGCCGACCGCCTGGCTGCCATATCCCGCATCGACCGTCGTCTGCGTGGCCTTGAGCGTCAGGCGCGGGTGAGGAAAGCGGCTGGAATACTGGACCTTCCCATTCGCATTGTAGCTTTCGAACATCACCAGAACCCATAGTAGATGAACCCGGTCCAAGGGTTCCCGGCTGGCCACGGGTTGCTCCAGCTCACGCCGCTGGAGGTCACCACTATCTCAGGACCGACGCCGCCCCCGTTGGTGCTCATGAACCAGCCATCCAGATCGGTCGCATTGGCAAGGTTCCCATCCGAGATGCTGCCGGACGGATTTGAGGAAGAAGAGACGGAGATCGCGCCAAGATACTTGAACACGAAGTCGTCCGGGCCGGTGACGACATTGCCTGCGGCGTCGTAAAACTCGAATCCGGACGGCACTACCAGACTCCCCAGCGCGCCCGCAGCACTCCGCTGCCGTCGTAAGCCCGCCAATTGCCGACGCTGTATTCGGTCCGAACTCCGCCGCCTGGCTTGACGATTGCGAAGTAGTCGGCGTTGATGATGAAGCTGCCCGTGGCCCCGTTGTTGAGCTGCTGAAAGCCGGTGATGTAGTTGTTGACGTCCAGCGTCACGCCGTACTTCGCGAGGACGCCGTTCACCGAGGACTGGATGGTCTCGATGGACGCGCGGTCGCCGGACGGCGTGTAGGCAGACGGACCGACATAGTTGGCGTCCACCTCGCGCAGCATGGGGCGGCAAATCCACATGTAGCTGTCCAGCGAAGTGTTCGTGCCGCTCTTGTAGGCAACGCATACGGCGAAGGCGGCATTGGATGGTGCCTGCCCCTTGATGTAGCGGTTCGTCCAGTTGTTGATGTTCGTGCCGCCGGTTCCTACCGCTATGTAACCTGCGTCGGAAACCGAGATGTAATTGTTGCTGGCGTCGTACCACTCGATCTTGACGCCAGCGGTGGCGCGGTGGCAGGCTTGGATCAGCTCGAACGAGTACCACTTGCTGCCCTGCACGGGGACACGCTGGCAATGAAGCTGGCCCCAATCGCCGCTGTTACCGTTCGTCTGCCGAAGGCCCCAGGTGTGCTCGCCCCAGCCGTTCCCAAAGTTACCACCGGGGCGCCAGTCGTTACCGGCAAGGTCACGGGCCGGACCCTCCGTGTAGGAGCCGGGGAACGGCGAGTACCAGTCCCACCCTGCGGGCCAGCCGGCTGCCGCGAAGCTGCTGTTAGGCAGCAAGTTGCCCGATCCCGTTGTGACCTTCTGTTTCAGCGTCGCCACGTCGCCCTGCGCCGTCGACATGGCAGACTGTAGCGTGGTGATGCTGCTACCCTGCGTGTTCACCGTCGTCGTCAGCGTGGCAAGCGAACTGGTCGCGGTGTTGGCGACGGTGTAGACCGACTTGATCGACGCCTCGGACGAGAAGGGCGTGGCGATGGTGCCGAGCTCCAACTTGACCTGCCGCATGTCGATCTCGGCCATGGTGCCGCTGAGCTTGTTGAAATAGAGGACGAAGCGCGCCAACACGGTGCCTGCGGGAGCCGTGCCAGTAGTCTTTATTGCTGCCCTGTTGACTCCATCATTGCGGAACCCCAAGCCCGCCCCGGTAATGCTAGGCCCATCCAGCGAAGAGATGATGGCGTTGCTGGAGTTCAGCCACTGAATTTGCCAGTTGAGCGAGTAGGTTCCCGACGTCATGTACACGTTCGGATCGCAGGTGATCGTGTAGACTCCTCCGGCGGTAATGCCAGAGACGTCCTTGAACATGTAGGCGGTGCCGGTGAAGTCACCCTGCCGGTAGGCGTAGGTGCCCCAGGTTCCGTTGTTCGCGATGTTCCAGCCGCTGACGTTCGACACCCACCCCGTCAGCCCGTTCTCGAAGCCTCCGTTGTCCATCAGGTTGGGGCTGCTGCTGGCGTTCAGCGTATTCGTCAGCGTCGCGATGTTGCCGTTGGCCGTCGTCATCGCCGTCTGAAGGCTGCTGATGGACGAACCCTGAGAGGAGACCGTGCTCGACACCGTGGCGAAGCTGGTGTTGAGGTCGGAGTAGGCCTGGAACATCTGCACGGCAGAGGCCTCACCGGAGTAAGGCGTGGCGATGCTCCCCTTCTCCAGTTTGGCCTGGCGCCAGTTCATCTCGCTGATGGTGACGCCGGACGGTGCGGAGACAACCAAGCGGACGGCCACCGCCGTGGTGTTGGCAGGAGCAGTCCCGGTGACCTTGAACAGGGCCCTCGACGCGCCAGTGTCGTCAAAGGCAATCGAGTGCGTGCCAACAGCCCGATTAGGTCCATCGGTATACGCAAGGCCGCTGGAGGTCGTCCACATGAGTTGGATGTAGGCGACCGCCCCCGCTGCATTGGCCAGGATGTCAGCGTCGGCTGCGGCCGTGAAAACGACTCCGGCCTGACAGGGAACAGCGGTTGACCTAAGAATGCCGTATGTGCCGGCGCCACCTGCCCATGCGGTGGTATTGCGCGCATAGCGGCCCCATGCCCAGATGGTGGAGAACCACCCTCCAGTAGCCGTGCCCTCCGGCGTCCAGCCAAGGATCTGATTTTCGAAGCCCCCATTCTGCAACAGATTGGGGTTGCTCGACGCCGTGACCGTATTCGTCAGGGACGACAGGCCGGACGTCAACGTGCTGATCGAGGTCGCCTGGGAACTGACCGTGCCGTTCAGTGTCGAGACGGTGGACGTCAGCGACGCCACTTGCCCGGAAGCGCTGTAGGCGGTCGTGTACGCGGTGAAGGCAGAGGCGTCGGCGCTGTACGAGGTCGCCTTGTCGCCCAGCTCCAGCTTCATGCGCCGGACCGCAGCGACGGTCAGCCCCATCACACCCGAGACGACGAACCGGCACGCGACCTTGGTTGTGCCTGCCGGCGCGGTGGCGGTGCACTTGTAGAGCTTGCGGTTCGTGTCGGCCGTCGAAAAGTCTGTGCCCGCTGGCGCGTTCGTTTGCGGCGCGTCCAGCAGAATGGTGTTCGCGTCGTTCATGAAGATCATGTCGACGTACACGACACCGCTGGAGGCTGTCAGCAACAGGTCGGCGGCGAGCGTGTATGTCGACCCGGCCAGGGCGGGCACCGTCTTTTGCAGCACGAAGGTGCCGGACGCGGGCGCGATCCGATAGACGAAGACGCCGTGCGTTGGGCTGGTGCCTACGGTCCAGCCGGTTGTCCGCCGTCAGCGCCAATGGCACAGATTGAGGTTGTGATTTAAGGAGGATTTGGGCTTCGTCGTAGTGACGAAGGAACGAAGATGAAGCCCAAATCCTCCTTGAAAAAATCGGCGCCGAA